>JAQTRE010000045.1 GCA_028711995.1 Dehalococcoidia bacterium
AAGGATCACTTTGGTCATGGACAACTTGAACACCCACAAACCGGAGGCTCTCTATGAAACCTTCCCTCCGAAGGTCGCCAAAGCACTCTGGGACAGGTTTGAATTCGTGTACACACCGAAACATGGAGGCTGGTTGAATATGGCGGAAATCGAACTGAACGTTCTTCACCAGCAATGATAGACGACGCCAGAGTAAAATTGAGACGGCTTTATCCATCAATCGTTACGTGACATGACACTAGGGATAGTTTAACCCCATCAGAGCTCATGCCTGCTCTCCATCTGTTCCGTTTCTTCACCCCTTTGTGTGCCCCATTATCGCTGACGATCTACACGCCAAGATACTCAAAGTTCGTGACTCCAACTCTATAGGTGGTATCATTATTGGGAGCAGGTCAATAGAACATAATGGGAAGGTGTCAATGAAAGCACAATTGATCATCACGCACCCTGGCGGTGCACATTTTGATGAGGTGGCAGCCGTCAGCCTGATCCTGGCCGTGTATGCAGACATGGAATTCAGGATCGAGCGGCGCGATCCTGCACCGGCGGAGCTGGATGATCCGGATGTGTGGGTAGTAGATATTGGCGATCGTCATGAGCCGGAAAAGCGTAATTTTGATCATCACCAGTTCTTGGGCTGCCCGGCGGCGTTTGTCCTGCTAGCTGAATACCTGGGGCTTTTGGAGACTATGTCCGTCATGCCATGGTGGCATTTCAAGGACAAGGTTGACCGCTTCGGGCCAGGTAAGGCCTCCATAGAGTACAATGCTGGTGATGCGCTCGTAAACCAAAGCCCGGTGGAAAGCTGGCTGGTAGCCAGATTCGCTTCCGAGCCTGAAGCATCCCTCCCTCTGCTTAAGGCTTTTGGCGCTCATATCATGGAGGAAGCCCGAATACTTAAAAGGCAGATAGATTTTTGGAAAACCAGCTCCAGGCTGGTGATTGCGGGGGTGCCTGCCATGATCGGTGAGACGAGGGAATCGGCCGGGCTAGAGGAGTTTCGCCGCCTGGATGAAAATCCGCCCGATATTGTCATTTCTCTGAACCGCCGCGATAAGGGCTGGCGTCTTTTCCGCTATGACGGAACACCGGTTGATTTTTCCCTGATTTCAGACCGCCCGGAGATTGCTTTCGCTCACAAAAGCGGATTCATGGCCAAAACCAAAGAGCTTCTAACCATAGAAGAACTCATCGCCCTTGTAAGCAAGGCAGTCACGAGTCATTGATTGGTGTATCAGAATTTCGTAAGATTCGTAAGAGAAGAATGGAACAAAATCAGGATCCCACCCCTATTGATCCTCAAATGTTGGTTGAATTGGTATCTGTACGAATGTCTTTCGGCAAATACAGAAATCGCATCCTCTGTGATCTGCCTGAACCTTATCTGGTATGGTTGCACCAGAAAGGTTTCCCTCCAGGAAGAATCGGTGTCCTGTTATCCGTTCTGTATGAGATCAAACTGAACGGATTGGAATATCTTCTGAAGCCAATCAGAAGATATCAGCCGTGAACCAAGCTGTAAAATCTGTACGTCATTCACGTCCGACTTGGTTGATCATCACCTCAATAGATTTCTCGTTTCTTATGACTTCTTCTTTGCTTGCCCTTGACAACTTCTTGCCCTCACTTTCCACACCCAGTGCTCGGCCCAACACCTTTTCAAATCGGGACTAATCACTTATCGCATTAGAACTTATACCGTCCCTCCCACCGGTGACGACGTCCTCACCTTGCAACGGAACGTCCGTGTCTGCATGATTTGGATCGCACTGTTGTGTGTTGAGAATTCAAAGCCTATAATGTTGCATGTCTGGACTGCCGAGTAATGGAAGGTGCAGTAGTCAGTCTCTGGCAGGAGGAGACACGTGTCCATCAAAAGGGCAGATAAAGCTCGAAGTTTTTTTCAATAAGAGGTGTACCCTTGATCGGCAGGGAAATCCGGAGGGGGCAATTGATGCAAAGAATCATTATCCGAACAAAGACAAAGGTGCATTTCAGGGATGTTACTCCAGAAGTCCAGAAGGCCGTGCAATCCAGTGGTGTTGAAAACGGCGTATGTCACATTTTCGTGCCGCACACCACTGCGGGAATAACGTTGAATGAACATGCCGACCCCAGTGTAATGGATGACGTAAGGGAACGGCTTGAAGCGCTGGTACCGGAGAATATTCACTACCAACATGCAGAGGGTAATTCCCCCGCACACGTCAAATCCAGTATGATGGGGAGTTCGGCCACAGTGTTCATAGAAAACAGCCGACTAGTGCTGGGAACATGGCAGGGGATTTTTCTTTGCGAATTCGATGGGCCAAGAGACAGAACGGTAATGATTAAACTAATACCAGACAGGGGTTAGGAAATCAGAGGAAGGTTGGAATGAGAGTCACAAAGGAAGAGGTCGTATTCGAGGGTAAATATTTGAGAATGGTTGAGAAGTCCTTCGAAACTCGGCTAGGAAAGAACCATGTCTGGGAAACGGTGGAGAGGACAACTATCGGCAACAGAGGAGCGGTAGTAGTAGTTGCCTTGACGAAAGAAAGGGAAGTAATTCTAGAGAGAAACTGGAGAGTCCCGGCCGGGTCCTTCGTCATCCAGCTTCCTGCCGGCCTTTCTGATGTGGAAAGGGAGACACAAGAAGAAGCTGCCAGAAGGGAACTACTGGAAGAAACGGGCTATAGAGCCAACAAACTTATCCCCATCATTGTAGCACCCGAAGACCCGGTTTTGACGCCCACGCAACTTAGTCACTTCTTTGCGCCTGGCGTCGAGTTTGCCGAAGAACCGAAAAGCGATACTACCGAACAGATTGAGGTCCTGAAGGTTCCGATTGCCGAACTACGGCATTTTCTCCTGAATCTGCCCGAGAATACGATGCTGGATTTGCGAGTCCCGGGCATAATCTGGATTCTTGAGAGCATGAGATTGATTTGAAGGCAGATGCTATAATAGAGTGCCAATGGCCGTGGCGCAATCAACGGATAGGCCGAGATCAGTCTCGATTTCTCCGAATAGACATCATCGATTTTATATCTCAATTTTGAGTTGTTCGAGTTCTTCCCATCGGGCATAGAGTGCCTCAAGTTCGTTTCTTACGGACTCCAATCTTGCCTTCTTTGTTATCATCTCGAACTTATCCTTCTTGTAGAGATCCGGATCTCCCATAGCCTGGAATAACTCCTTTTGCTCAATCTCGAGTGCTTCAATTGTTTGAGGGAGCAACTCCAGTTCCTTTTGCTGCCTGTATCCGAACTTCGGCCTGGGAGCCTGTTTCGGCTGGCTGTGTCTATTGACCGCCACGGCGTCACTTCGCCGAACTTGCGGTGTGCGCTGCCGCAACCAATCATCATAACCACCGACGTATTCCTTTATCTCGGCATTGCCTTCAAAAGCCAGCGTGCTCGTGACGACGTTGTTGATAAAAGCCCTGTCGTGACTGACCAGTAGAATGGTCCCGTCATATCTCATCAGGAGGTCTTCCAGAATCTCAAGCGTCTCGGTATCCAGATCGTTGGTCGGCTCATCCAGCACCAGGACGTTGGAAGGCCGTGTGAATAGCCGTGCCAGCAACAGTCGATTGCGCTCGCCGCCGGAAAGCAGCGAAACATAGGAGCGCGCCCTGTCGGGCTCAAAAAGGAAATCCTGCAAATATCCAATAATATGGCGGGGCTTGCCGTTGATAATCACTGTGTCCTTGTCCCCGGCTACATTTTGCGCTACGGTCTTGTTCTCGTCCAGTTGCTCGCGCAGTTGATCGAAATAGCTGATCTGTAAATTAGTACCAAAGCGTATGCTTCCGGATGCCGGATGGAGTTCGCCCAGCAGGATTCGCAAAAGGGTCGTCTTGCCACTGCCGTTCGGGCCGATCAGTCCTACCCGATCGCCTTTCATAATCGCAGTGGAAAAGTTCGAGACAACTGGTATGCCGCCATAGCTGAAACTGACGTCTTTAGCCTCAACTACCAGCATGCCGGACCGTTCCGCCTCTTGGGCTTTCATTCTTACGGTTCCGGGGCGCTCCCGTCTTTCGCTGCGTAGCTGGCGCATCCGCTCCAGTTCCCGGACACGCCCTTCATTGCGGACCCGTCTCGCTTTGACTCCGCGCCGGACCCACTGCTCTTCCTTTTCCAGCTTCTTATCGAATAGAGCATTCTGCGCCTGTTCGTTGTCATTGGCTGCACTGCGGCGCTGCAAAAACGTCTCGTAATCGCACGATTGGTCGAACAATCTGCCCCGGTCAATTTCCACGATCCTGGTGGCGATTCTCTGCAAAAACACCCGGTCATGAGTTACCAATATCAGGGCTCCTGCAAACCGTAACAGCATCTCCTCAAGTCGTTTGATCGAATCGATATCCATGTGATTTGTCGGTTCATCAAGTAGAAGCACATCAGGATTTCCGGCTAATGCCTTTGCCACCAGCACCTGTCGCTTGAGACCCGCGGAAAGTGAGCCAAAATCCCACTCGGTATTCAGGCCTAATTGAGAAGTCATCTTATTCACCTGTTGCCGCTTTTCCTCGCCATCTTCGGAGCTATTAAACAACACCTCCAAAACCGTTCCCTGTACTTCTTGAGGCACCATCTGTGAAAGATAGGCAACGCTGATATACTTTTGCATGGCAATGGTGCCAGCGTCCGGTTTGATACTTCCTTCGATCAATTTTAGTAGAGTTGTTTTGCCTGACCCGTTCCTTCCCACCAGGGCGATCTTCTCTCCCTGCTCGACATTTAAGGCAATACCGTCAAAAAGTCGGGTATCTCCAAACGTCAACTCTACGTTCTGAATATTTATATATGCCATTGGGGGTGAACTACCTCCCGGGAAAATACAGCGCTACTTTCTAACAGGAATTGCCCGGATGATCCTGGACAGGATCATCCTATGTCAGTTTCTGAACAATTGTCGCCTTTGGACTCTGCTACCCGCACGCCAATCTTAACGCGCCGGACAGCGGAGGTGTGCAACCCAGTTATCACGATATCGTTTTTGGGGGCATTGACCTTACCCAGTCATTAGCGGCAATATCACTTAGCGTCCGGCCGTTGCTCTAGCATACTCCACCGGTCTCTGTTGATTCAATGAGCTGTGTCGTCTGATTTCGGAGTATCGCCGATGGCATGAGAGTCCATGGGGAGAAACTTCGTGACTATTCTGACAGGTCACATTTCGAGCAAAGGTACAAAAACTGATTGTAGGAACATTGCTTCAATCTGTCCCTTTGGTTTAGCCGTGCCAGGAGTCTTCGTTATTGATCAAGGAGCACTCGCAGGAAGTGGGCGAAATTTTCAACGTCTTCCAATTCGCTTGCTGCCTTTCTAAATTCTATCGCGGCTTCGCCTTGTCCGGCTTCCTGAAAAAGCCTGGCTATTCTCTTCAATAAATCTTGGGCTCTGAGCTTAAGTAAACCATCAATTTCAGACAGGGCCGAAGATAGTTCAGCTATCCTTGCCTCAAGTTGAGCAACTTCCTCGCCCAGCGCCACAGACTTTGAAGCTGGAGATATGAGTTTGTCCTTACCGAATCCCAGCAACTTTAGCTTTGCAGCAAATTCTTCTCTCTCTCTTTCTACCCTGTGTAGCTCTTCCTGCAGCTTTTGAACCAGTTCCTTGTAGCCGCTAATCTGTACCTCAAGCCTGGCCTTCTCAGATTCCAGACGACTTTCGCCTCTTGCTCCGTCTGTCATTGTGTCCTCTCGCTCTTGAGTCACAGACAATAGCCCTCTGATATCTTTGAGCACATCCATATCGGAAACGCTTCTGTCAGGCTTTTTGGGCTTCATGGGCAAGTATCTCCTTTGCCAGATTCCGGTATTCGTCAGCCACTGGCGACTTTGAGGCATAAGAGTTTATCGGCATTTCGTGAAGCGGCCCCTCAGCAAATTTTACATGCCGGTATATGATTGTGGAAAAGACAAGGTCGCCAAAAGTCTGTTGAATGCTATCGGACACCTCCTTGCTCAATCTTGTCCGCCTATCATACATGGTCCTGAGCACACCTTCTACCTTGAGAGATGGGTTCACATCTTCCCTGATGAGGTTGATTATCTGCAGAAGGTGTTTTGCACCGTACAAAGTAAGGGGCTCGCACTGAATGGGTATGAGTACACTATCAGCAGCTGTCAGCGCATTGATAACAAGGAGGCCTAATGTGGGCGGGCAGTCAATGAAGATATAATCAAAATCTTCCTTTAGAGGAGCCAGCTTTTTGCGCAGAGCTTTCTCACGCCCTATCCTCCCCGCCAGCTCTGATTCTGCCATGGCTAAATCTACATGAGATGGGACTATGAGAAAGTTGAGGTTTGACCTCCGTAATATGGTGCTCTTCATATCCACATTGGGGTCAACCAAGACCTGGTGGATAGATTTCTCAACCTGCAAAGGATTAATGCCCATACTGAGCGTAAATGATGCCTGAGGGTCGAGGTCTACGACGAGGACGGTCTTGCCCATATCGCAGAGACTTGCCCCCAAGTTAATGCAAGTGGTAGTCTTCCCTGTTCCGCCTTTGTGCTGGGCTACGGCGATGATTTTCCCCATTTATATTCTCTTATTCAAGCTAAGATGGTTGCTAAGTGGCAGGACTCTAACTCAACAGATTCCCAAGGCTATCCCTTTGACTGGAATAACCACTACCCGTAGTGGTGGTCATTCTGCCAAAAAGAAGTGCGGAAATGGCCATATCAAAACTCAGACGCGAAACTCTCGCCAATTTCAGAAACGCGGGTTCTGATCAATTCCATCACTTAACCGACACCCATGGTCACGACCACGTCACAACTGTGAACGAACGCTATCACAGAGACGCTCTCAGTATCCACGTGCTTGTCGGGATTGACATGCCCCCGATCATAGTGCCAGTGACCAAGCAAGGGATGGACTACCATGCCGGATGGTCAAGGAAACCGGTTGGCCGATATTTCAGAGAGCTGAGCGATCTGACCTGATTGTATTCCTTCTTCCACTCCGCAATCAATACCTTGACTTCGGTTAATGTGGTAAAGATATCCAGGTTGAGGCGCTCGTCCCGCAGCTTGCCATTAGATGGGCACCCTCGCCCGTACGATTCATCAACTTGCCCTTCTTTAATTGGCAAAACATCCACGGGAGAACAATATTGAATATCTGATGGTCACAAAGTGTTTGCGGAATATGTGGCATGGCTTGATGCGACGTATCCGCCACCGTCGAGATGCCAACTGCGAGCCATCTGTCTGGCCGGGGCGATGAAAATACTGGAGCTGTAAAAAATACTGAGGTATTCCCCTTCATATCCGGGATCAGGACTGTTGGCTGCCGCCTGAGTCTACAAAACTCGGCTCTGTCTAATCCAGCGGGAACTCCCCATCTGTGAATCCGGGTGCGAGCCTTATCCCCATCTTGCGAAAGGTGGATGATGCGGTTCTACTCCGAAATACAAAGCAGTCGCCATCTGGGAAGAAATGTACTTACGAAAGCAACCCAATGGGTCCTTGACATGACCGACCTTTCGGTTTATCGTACTCTTAAATCTTTGAATCACTACCTATTACCTAATCGAACGGGAATGAGATGTACTGCACGTCATGTGGAAAGCAGATTCCTGACAACAGCAAATTCTGTCCCTACTGCGGAAATCAAAGCCCGGAAATGACCCTTGGGACGCATGAGCCCACGGGAGGGCAACTTGCCAACAAGGACATCATGGCGGAGGCCAGAATTTCCCTCAGTGGACGTTGGTGGCTGGCCGTTGGAACAGCGGCCGTATTGCTGATCATACTGGTCGCAGCCGATTTTCTCTGGATAGCTGCACTTGTGATAACCGGCCCCATGTATGTTGGTTGGGCTGCATTCAGTCTAGCCATTTCCAGAAGTCAAGAGGCTCGGCTGGCCCAGATATTTGGAGGGTTCAACCGTTTCTTGGTAGCCTTGGGAGCGTACTGGCTCTACTTCATCATCGTCCTGTTGTGGAGTATTCTTCTGATCGTCCCCGGAGTCATCGCAGCCCTGTCCTATTCACAGATATACTTCATCATCGCAAATGATAGATCGATTGGTCCCATGCAAGCCATGAGAAAGAGCAAGGAAATAATGGGGGGCCATCGATGGAAGCTATTCTGCCTTCTATTGCGGTTCATCGGTTGGTTCTTGCTTTGCATCCTGACCCTTGGAATAGGATTCCTCTGGTTAATTCCTTACATCACGGTCAGTTGTGCTCGATTCTATGACGACATAAACATGGAACGAGAGCCCGTTTCTATGTGGTCGCCGTGAAACCCGTGAAGAGTGCTGCGCCGGTCGAAGAGGCAGTGGCAGTTTCAGAACCACCCAGCGTCGAAAACGCCCGAAAAACCATATCGGACCGAACGATAATCTGGCAGGAGGATTGATGCAGGCCAATCGAAGCTATCCAGAGAGAATGCCACGGTACGTGTCACGTCCCATCATGCACCCCTTTGAGTCTGGTCATCTCAGGGCTCAATGGGCCACTATTCTTTTCGCCATACTTGGGGTTGTCTCTCTGATATTAATAGTCTCCACCTTTGCCGAATTAGGTTTGATCCAGAAACTCATCGATGGCCAACATGTCTCTCAGAGTGATCTGGACGCCAGCGATGACAGACAAAGACTCATTAATGGAATGCTTCTGCTATTCTATTTTGTGTCCGCTGTTGTGTTCCTCATGTGGATACACAGGGCGCACAGGAACCTTCCTTCACTCCACGCACGAGGGTTGAGGTTCTCTCCAGGTTGGGCGATAGGCTGGTTCTTCGTCCCCATCTTCTCGTTGTTTCGCCCCTATCAGGTGATGTCTGAGATATGGAGGGGAAGTGATCCAGACACTGATCCCAAGAATGCCACAGCCTGGGAGAATTCGCCAGTATCGCCCTTGGTAGGATGGTGGTGGGCACTTTTCCTAGCATCCATGATAGTGGGGAATGTCGTACTTCGCCTTGCGTTTAACGCTGAAGAGCCGTCTTCTTTGATCTATACACAGACCGAATACCTTAATTACCTGAAAGACTACAGAACTCAAGACTATATGTACATAATGGGCCATTGCATAGACATTGTAGGGATTGTGTTGGTCATAGGGCTGGTGAGGGCAGTGGATCAGCGTCAACAGCGGAGGTACGCAAAACTGACAAGCCTTTCGGCCATCGTTTCAGAAGGCGAAAAGGCCACATTCACAGGTGCGGATGGTGGGGAGTTGAATTGCTGCCCTCAGTGCGGCAAGGGCGTGCCACCTAACTGGAGATTCTGTTTCCATTGTGGGCTTGACCTCACCGATGCTCAAATGCAGAGCAGTCTGCAATCACGGGGCATGGCGGGCTCCGAGGCTGCCACGGATCAATCGGAGTCAACAGGAACCGAAAGCGAAAGCCTCCTACAGCCATTCTCATGCCCTCATTGTCGGATACCTGCTGACCGTGACTGGGAATTCTGCCCGAATTGTGGTGAAAACCTCATCGAGAAGCGCAGGACATAAGTAGGCAGCTTAGGCTCAGTGGCAGGGGATGTGTTTAAGAACGAGGATGAAAGACTTCAACGGTGTTCATTCCCAAATTAGGGTGAATGCGAGGTTCTGTTGGCCAGTGTTCCTGATATATGCGGGGACAGTACTGGTTATCGTTGCTTGCACACTTGGATGTGATGCCATTTCAGATATACTGTCCCAGAATGACAACGAGTATCGGGGGTATTATTTCGGACTGGTCAAGTTCGACGATGGCATTTCGGTGGGAAATGGTTGCTACGATGATGTTGGGGGGCTCATAGTTCTGATAAATAACCAAGCCGCCAAAAATCCCACATATGCGGAGCTACTAGAGTTCTTGCGTGACGATAAGACTGACGCTTTTCCTTACACGGATGTTCCTGAAGCAGAGGCTCTGTATTATAGATCGCCAGAGGATAGTGTAGCCTTGGACAGCATCAAGGCCATAATTGATCGCAAAGCCACACCCAAACCCCCAAAAATATGCGCAGATTTTGCCGAGAGACTTCACAACAATGCCGAGATTGCTGGCATAAGATGTGGATACATCAGCCTGTGTATGAACAGCAATAGTAATCCAGAGGGCTCGGGTATGTCTTGCAAATTGGGCCATGCCTGCAATGTGTTTGAGACAACGGACAAGGGGTTAATAGTCATAGATGATACAGGCAGTGTGGACAGTGACGGCCCTCCAAATGGGGATATGGTCATCGATGTACTGGAAGTCGGGAAACAATATCGACCCAGATTCCTATTTCCTGATGGAGAGTGGTCGGTCTCAGCAGGGGCAACGGTTACAGATATCTCTGTCACTTGGGATGGAGCGTGGAACAGCAGTTGGCTGAGATAGAGACCTGACAAACCAGTGGAACAACCAGGATGGATGACTGATGAAAGCGCGTCTTTGGAATGCAGCAGCACTCCTGAGTGCGTAGGATCATTGAAGATGATTTCCCAGACCACGGTATTTTGAGAAATCCGGGGTATCTACTGAGCGCAAACCTTCTCCACATCAATGGCCAGGGGCACAGCCCGACCATGCGTTCATCCTTGATATGAAGGCATCTGTGCTCCAATAAGGGAACGCGATTCCCCGTAGCCACCAAAGTCACGAAATCGGACGTCTCATAAGGACTATTCATTTCCGCCAAACATTCGGCATTTCAAGAATAGCGCTCGTCTCCGCATCAATCACCATTGCGGGACCCACTCCAACGGCGTAGAATACCCGTAGTCCCTTGATCTCAAAGCGGTCCACGTTTACCTTTCGCCTGAGAGATGAATGCAAATGGCATCAGAGTTTCCCGAACCCCTAGCTCACATCTCAGAAGATGGCAAACCCCATCTCCTCATTGACCACCTGAGAAGCACGGCTCAAACAGCCGCTGAGTTTGCCGCTGAGTTTGGCTGTGCCGAGTGGGGATACATGGCGGGACTGTGGCACGATTTTGGAAAGTACTCTATCAAGTTTCAGCAATACATTCGGGCTGTCAATGGCATTGATGCCCATCTGGAGGGGAAGACAGGGCGGGTTGATCACTCCACGGCGGGAGGCTTGCATGCAATCGATACGTTCGGGATGCAAGGGCGTCTGTTGTCTTATCTGATCGCTGGGCACCATGCGGGGCTACCCGATTGGGAAGCCGATAGAACCGGAAATGCGGCCCTCTCTCAAAGGCTGAAAAACGTGGCGTTGCTGGATTCCGCCCGTGAAAGCAGTATTCCGGCTGACATTCTCAATTCGTCTTTACCGAAGGATCGGCCCAAACCGGGCGCTGATCCCGCCCTTTGGATTCGCCTTCTCTTTTCCTGCGTGGTGGATGCGGATTTTCTGGACGCCGAAGCATTCTTTGAACCGGACAGAGCCGTCTTGCGCGGTGACTACCGGGAGCTTTCCGAACTGCTGGCCCGGTTTTCAGATTACATGCAGAAGAAGCAATCAACCGCAGCCGATACAAAGGTCAACCGGGTTCGGTCACGCGTGTTTGCCCAGTGCATCGCCAAGGCAGCGGAACCGCCCGGCATCTATACCCTGACTGTCCCGACCGGCGGCGGCAAAACACTTTCATCAATGGCATTCGCTTTGCATCACGCCACAAAGTATAACAAACGCCGCATCATCTATGTGATCCCCTACACCAGCATTATCGAACAGACCGCCGACCAGTTCCGGGCGATCTTCGGCGACGCGGTCGTCGAGCACCACTCGAATCTCGATGTCACAGACGAGACGAGGGACAATCCCCGAAGTCGTCTGGCTTGTGAGAACTGGGATGCGCCGGTCATCGTTACCACCTCGGTTCAGTTCTTTGAATCGCTATTTGCCAGCCGCACCAGTCGCTGCCGCAAACTGCACAACATCGTCAACAGTGTGGTGATCCTCGATGAAGCCCAGCTTCTGCCGCCGGATTTTCTCAATCCGATTCTGCATGTTCTCCGAGAGCTTCAGAAAAACTACCGTGTCACACTGCTTCTGACCACGGCTACTCAACCTGCGCTCGGGCCGCAACCTCAATGGGGGTTTGCCGGATTGCCGGATACGAAAGAGATTGTGGCCGATCCCGTGGAACTGCATGACCATCTCAAGCGCGTTGAAATCACGATTCCATACGGTCTAGAGGATCCCAAAAGCTGGGACGAGTTGGCAGTTGAGCTGGCCCAACACCCGACGGTTCTGTGCATCGTTAATCGCCGTGATGACTGCCGACTTCTGTGGGAGAAAATGCCGGAAGGAACGTTTCATCTTTCAGCGCTCATGTGCGGCGCGCATCGTTCCGGCAAAATAGCCGAAATCAAACAGCGCCTCAAAGAGGGTATTCCGACGCGAGTCATCAGCACCCAACTGGTGGAAGCCGGTGTTGATGTGGATTTCCCGGTGGTCTATCGCGGGGTGGCGGGACTCGATTCCGTTGCCCAGGCAGCGGGGCGGTGCAACCGGGAAGGGTTGAGGGAGAAAGGAATGGTCATGATATTTTCCCCGCCATCGAAAGTCCCTCCCGGTCACTTGCGGCAGGCAGCGGAGATCGGGCGGCGGCTGATGACACAAGAGTGCCCTGATATCCTTGCCCCTGATCGATTTGAAGAATTCTTCAAGGAATTCTATTGGCTTCAAGGACCGAATCTGGACAAGCACGGGATATTGACCGATCTGCGAATGAGTAACGATTTTCGGTGCAGTTTCCGCACAGCGGCCCAGAACTTCCACCTCATCGACGAAACGCAGCAGGCTCCAGTCATCGTCGCCTATCGAGAGGGAGCCGCCTTGATCGAAATACTGGAACGAGACAAGCCGGACCGGCGGCTGATGCGAAAGCTGCAACGTTTTGTGGTCAACCTCCCCCGATACCTGCACGCCAGATTGCTCTCAGAGGGAGCATTGCGTGAACCGCATCCCGGCATCTACGTGCAAGGGCACGGGGCTCTCTATCATGAAGACCTCGGTTTTCGCCCGGATAAATCAATCGTCTATGAACCCGATGAATTGATGTGTTAATTAAGACGGAAGGAGGAACCATGGAGGAAATCCCAAAAAGAAGCCGTACCATGCGGCTGCGGGCCTGGGGGCCAAACGCCTGTTTCACCCGGCCCGAGATGAAAGTGGAACGGGTTTCCTACGATGTGATGACGCCCTCAGCGGCGCGCGGCATTCTGGAAGCCATCCACTGGAAACCGGCCATCCGCTGGCAGGTGGAGCGGATCGACGTACTGAAACCGATTCGCTGGGAATCGGTGCGGCGAAACGAAATTGGCCATGTCATGGCTGCTTCAAAGGGTATCTTTATCGATGACATAGGAAACGACGGGAAACCGAAATATCGTCTGCAGCGGGCCGGACTTCTCTTGCGGGATGTAGACTACATCGTTCACGCCCATTTCGAGATGACCGATCAGGTCGGGACAGAGGACACCGTGGTCAAGCATGAGCAGATGTTCTGGCGTCGGGCTGAGAAAGGGCAAGCATTTCATCGCCCCTATTTTGGCTGCCGCGAATTTGCCGCCGATTTTGCTCTTGTCCCGGATGCTCAGGCGTTGCCGGAACCAGTCAACGAAAACCGTGAGCTGGGTTACATGCTCCATGACATCTGCCACGACAATACTCCAAACGAGAGCGGCTCCCCCCATTTCTGCAACGAGAAATGCCAGCCGCGTTTCTTCAAGGCAGCGCTCAAAGGCGGACGGCTAAAGGTCCCGCCACTGAACAGCAGAGAGGTGCGCGCATGATTCTGCAGGCGTTGTTAGCATACTATCGGCGATTAGCTGAAGAAGGCGGCATTGCTCCCCAAGGTTTCAAGAAGGTGGAAATCCCTTTCCTCATCATTCTCAATAACCACGGGGGATTTGCAGGACTGCAAGACACTCGGACGCAGGTCGGGAAAAAGCTTGTGGCTCGTTCGTTTGTTGTCCCAGCGGAGCAGGGTCGTTCCGGTTCAAAATCATGGCAAACAGCCAACCTACTGTGGGATCACTATGGATATGTGTTGGGTTGGCCCAAGGCAGATAGCGATGCCAACAGGGAAATGGCCCGCAAGCAGCACCAGACATTTGTGGCGAAGATCAAGAGCCTCCATGAACGATTCCAGGAAGACAAGGAGATTGACGCTGTCCATCGATTCCTGGCGGCTGGAGATTTCACATCGATACTCTCCGATCCCTTGTGGCCCGAGTGTGCCAAGATTTCTGGCTGCAACCTGTCCTTCCGCATTGAAGAACGGTTGAGGCTTGTTTGCGAGAACGAGAATGTTGGCACCTACGTGTCCTCTGCATTCGATGCGGCATCAGATGATGCGGATGATATCTCCACACAGGCGGTATTGGAAGGCATGTGTCTCATCAGCGGCGAATACGGTTTGATTGCACGTCTCCATCACAGAACGCCGATTCCGGGAGCCAAGAGCAATGCCAAAATAGTCTCGTTCCAGAAGAACATGGGGTTCGACTCGTATGGCAAGCTACAGAGCTACAATGCTCCAGTCGGTGAAAAGGCGATGTTCGGCTACACGACGGCACTCAACCACATGCTGGCCAGAAGTTCCCGCCAAAAACTTCAGGTTGGTGATGCCACCACTGTCTTTTGGGCGGAGAGAAAACACGGCTTTGAGGGTGCCTTCGCTGACATCTTCGGCGAACCGGCCAAGGGAGAACCGGAGCAGGATTACAAGAGCCTGATCGCTCTGTTCCGTTCTCCTGAAACGGGTGCGAGACCAGAACTTGATCCCACCACCCGGTTTTTCGTTCTGGGGCTGGCTCCCAATGCGGCCCGGATTTCCGTTCGCTTCTGGTGGGCCGGGACCGTCGGCGAGATCGCCGAGAATATCGGTCAGCATTTCGATGATCTGGAGACGATCAAAGGCCCGAAGGAATGGCGGCGGATCACCTTGAAAAGCCTCTTGCGCTCCACAGCCCTGCAGGAGAAGGACGACAACGTTTCTCCCAATCTGGCGGGGGATACCATGAAAGCCATTCTCGCGGGTACTCCCTACCCTCAAACGCTTCTGGCTTCGGCCATTCGCCGCTGTCGAGCCGAACAGTCGGTCCACTACACGCGCGTCGCACTCATCAAGGCGATATTGACCCGAGAAACGAGATACTACAAGCGAAACCATAAGGAGGTCGCCATGTCATTGGACATCACCAATACCAATCCCGGCTACCTGCTGGGACGGCTCTTTGCGGTCCTGGAGAAGATTCAAGAAGAAGCCAGCCCCGGCATCAACGCTACAATCCGGGATCGATTCTATGGTGCTGCGTCCGGTACGCCCGTTACAGCATTTCCTCAGCTGATGAAGCTCAAGAATCATCACCTCGCGAAGCTGGAAAACCGCGGGAGGGCGGTGAACCTGGAAAAGCAGATCGGAGAGATCGTGGATAAGCTGGATGCCGGTGATTCGTTCCCATCTCACCTGAGCCTCCCCGATCAGGGGCGCTTTGCCGTCGGCTACTATCACCAGCGGCAGGCTTTTTTCACCAAAAAAGAAAAGGAGGAACAAAATGGCTAATCCTATCAATAACCGTTATGACTTTGTTTTGCTGTTCGATGTCAAGGATGGCAATCCCAATGGAGACCCCGATGCCGGGAATCTGCCCCGTGTCGACCCGGAGACCGGTAACGGGCTGGTGACGGATGTGTGTCTGAAGCGCAAGGTGCGCAACTTCGTCCAGTTGGCACAAGAAGGGGTGCCCAGCTATGACATATTTGTAAAGGAGAGGGCTATTCTCAATAAGCAAATACGAGAAGCCTATGAGTCTTTGGGAATTGACCTTTCCGAACCGCCCAAAGATGAAAAGGATGGTGAAAAACGCAAAACAAAAGGAGCGGCTCAAGGTAGCGAGGTGAACAGAGGACGCGCACATATGTGCGCTAGTTATTTTGATGTGCGCACTTTTGGGGCAGTCATGAGTACCGGACCTAACGCCGGCCAGGTTAGAGGTCCGGTACAACTAACATTTTCACGCTCTGTGGACCCCGTCGTTTCACTTGAGCATTCCCTTACTGTGTGTGCAGCACGCAAAGAGGAACGACCAATCGAAGAGCAAATAGGTATTCAAGGAAGAAAACACACCATTTCTTATGGTCTCTATCGATGTCACGGGTTCGTTTCCCCTGCACTGGCAGCACAGACCGGATTCAATGAGAACGATCTGAGTCTTTTCTGGGATGCTCTCAAGATGATGTTTGAGCATGATCATTCGGCAGCCAGAGGGGAAATGGCTACCCGAAAGCTGATTGTTTTTAAGCATGGGACACCACTGGGAAATGCTCCGTCTCATCAACTCTTCGACATGGTGAACGTGGCAAATAGAAAGGCTCCGCCTCGCGGTTTTACTGATTACACCGTAACAGTCCCCGGACAGTCGGACATGCCGCAGGGAGTGGAAGTCATCGAAATGATATAGAGGCACTAATTAGAATGTACACAGAAGACGAACTCCTGCCCATCTCAGCGTTGCAGCATCTGGTTTTCTGCGAGCGACAGTGGGGGCTGATTCACCTGGAACAGGTCTGGGAAGAGAACCGCCTGACCGTCCAGGGAGACCTGCTGCACAACCGGGCCGATGAAGCGGAAACCGAGGTCCGACCCAATCTGCGCATCGCTCGCGGGTTGCGGTTGCGGTCATTGCGGCTTGGGCTCTCGGGAATAGCAGACGTGGTGGAGTTCCATAGGGCGAAAACAGGGGAGGAATCGTTCGGCATTTCTCTGGAAGGCGTGTCGGGACTGTGGAAACCCTTGATCGTTGAGTACAAGCGAGGCAAGCCCAAGATTGGCCGGGAGGATGAGGTGCAACTCTGCGCTCAGGCGATCTGTCTGGAAGAGATGCTCCAGGCGACGATACCGTCGGCCGCGTTCTTCTACGGGCAGCCCCGCCGTCGTTATGATGTGGCTCTCGACGCCGAACTCCGCGCCAAAACCGAGTCGATGAGCCAGAGATTGCACCAACTGACGCAGGCGGGGAAGACCCCTGTAGTTGAGTACAGTAAGAAATGCCGGAGCTGTTCGCTGGTGGAAATCTGCCTCCCTAAAGTGACCGGCAAGAAGGGGGATGTCGGAAGCTACCTCAAGAAGGCAATCGCCGAGGCGGGACAATGAAACATCTCTTAAATACCCTCTACGTCACGACTCAGGGAGCATATCTGGCCAAGGAGGGTGAGACGGTTCTGGTTCGAGTCGAGGGCGAAACCCGGCTTCAGGTGCCGATTCATACTCTCGGCAATATCGTCTGCTTCGGGCAGGTTTCGATGAGCCCTTTTCTGATGGGGCTTTGCGGGGAGCGCAATGTGGCTGTTTCCTTTCTCACCGAACGCGGTCGCTTTCTGGCCAGAGTTCAGGGTCCGGTTTCAGGCAATGTGCTATTGCGCCGGGAACAGTATCGCCGGGCAGACGATCCCGAAACGGCGGCCGAGATGGCGCGGGTGATGGTCATAGCCAAGATCGCCAACTGCCGTACCGTTCTGCTGCGCGCCATTCGCAGCCGACCGGAAGACACCGCCACAGGTACGCTGGCCGAGGCTGCAGAAGGATTGCGCCAACACCTACAGGAGCTAACCGCACCAGTTTCTCTGGAAACGGTCCGGGGGAAGGAAGGAGACGCTGCTCGTAAGTATTTCAGCGTCTTTGACCACCTGATCACCGTGCAGAAGGAAGATTTCTTTTTCAGGGAACGCTCACGGCGTCCGCCACTGGATAACATCAACGCGCTGCTTTCTTTTCTGTACACTCTGCTGGCTCATGATATGCGAGCGGCGCTGGAAGGAGTCGGCCTTGACCCCGCCGTGGGATTCCTGCATCGGGACCGTCCGGGGCGTTCCGGGCTGGCGCTGGACATGATGGAAGAATTGAGACCGTATCTGGCCGACCGTTTGGCGCTCTCGCTGGTCAACCTTCAGCAGGTGAAGGGTAAAGGATTCCGCAGGACCGAGACTGGCGCGGTGATGATGGATGATGAAACCCGAAAGGAGGTCCTGATGGCTTATCAGAAACGCAAGCAGGAGGAAATCACACATCCGTTTCTGGGAGAGAAGATCGCCATCGGTCTTCTGCCTCATTGCCAGGCACTGCTGATGGCTCGCTGTCTGCGGGGAGACCTGGATGGCTATCCACCCTTTGTCTGGCGCTAACTCTGCTTCCCCCTTTCGCAAAGGGGGACTGAGGGGGATTTAGCCCCACGCACCTTAACAACTGACGACTGATAACGTTGAAGAGGGAAGCGACAATGATGGTTCTGGTGACTTATGACGTAAGCACGGAGACGCCGGAGGGAGGCAAGCGTCTGAGAAGGGTGGCCAAAACATGCAAAAACCATGGCCAGCGGGTTCAGAAATCGGTGTTTGAGTGTGTGGTGGACCCGGCTCACTGGACTCGCTTTCGAGCTGGGCTGATCGAAATCATCAGGGAGGATCAGGACAGTCTGCGATTCTATTTTCTGGGGAAGAACTGGAAGACTCGAGTGGAACATATTGGGGTCAATCCCGGATACGACCCGGAGGGTCCGCTGGTGGTTTGAAAGGTGTACGCCAACCCCGAGCGGACACAAACTCACGCCTACGGTTGGCGAGCTTCGGGGAAATTGAATTCATATCTGGAGGGCTTGGAGGTGAAGAGAAGCAATTGAGATGTTTTTGTAGCTAAACATACGGTCGCCCCTCACGCAGGGGCGTGGATTGAAACACCGATGCCCACGCCACAGCACCCGTTACCTATGGTCGCCCCTCACGCAGGGGCGTGGATTGAAACCAAGCCTTCGCCATTCTGAGGCTTAACCGGGCTTTGTCGCCCCTCACGCAGGGGCGTGGATTGAAACTTGGCTGGCTTCATGCTCCTGATCGGCATGGGCGGTCGCCCCTCACGCAGGGGCGTGGATTGAAACTTTTGGGGATTGTCCGGGATTTGATAACTTGCCGGTCGCCCCTCACGCAGGGGCGTGGATTGAAACGGATCGATCCCAGTCCTCCCCGCCAGCAACCCCACGTCGCCCCTCACGCAGGGGCGTGGATTGAAACAGCGGGTATCGGATATCGTCAACGCCGGGGATGGTCGCCCCTCACGCAGGGGCGTGGATTGAAACGGATCGATCCCAGTCCTCCCCGCCAGCAACCCCAGTCGCCCCTCACGCAGGGGCGTGGATTGAAACACTGATGGGGCCATACTTGGCATATACGGAAATGGTCGCCCCTCACGCAGGGGCGTGGATTGAAACTTGTTGGTTCCCGGCGCAAGTTGTGTTGCGAATGTGGTCGCCCCTCACGCAGGGGCGTGGATTGAAACTGATCCGGGACAAGCAGGGGTTGACTCCAGATGAGTCGCCCCTCACGCAGGGGCGTGGATTGAAACTTCCTGGATATTCACGGTATAGCCGTAGAGACATAGTCGCCCCTCACGCAGGGGCGTGGATTGAAACTAACAGAGAAGTGGGTAATCTAATGGCAGAGCGTGTCGCCCCTCACGCAGGGGCGTGGATTGAAACTTGCTGGAGTGTCCTGGAGTGGCTTTCAACTCGGTCGCCCCTCACGCAGGGGCGTGGATTGAAACACATTCTGCGATTGGAACCCGGTCTCTGAATTCTGGGTCGCCCCTCACGCAGGGGCGTGGATTGAAACCCGGAAGGCGAAGCCGAATATTTTGAGCAACTCCTGTCGCCCCTCACGCAGGGGCGTGGATTGAAACTGTGAGCTTCAGGGGTTGCCCCGGTCTTTTGATGTCGCCCCTCACGCAGGGGCGTGGATTGAAACATTCGCTGTTCTTACCATCTGGTGCCGATAACAGTCGCCCCTCACGCAGGGGCGTGGATTGAAACTGGTATTGCAAAGTGGACAAGTTCCGCAACTTCAGTCGCCCCTCACGCAGGGGCGTGGATTGAAACTTGATATCGTCTGTTTTGTAGCCATAGGTTCCAGTCGCCCCTCACGCAGGGGCGTGGATTGAAACCTTGAGGACCTCGATTTTCTCGCCTATGTCGTCGTCGCCCCTCACGCAGGGGCGTGGATTGAAACCGTCCAGCGCAGACACAAAGCGGACGGTGGATGGTCGCCCCTCACGCAGGGGCGTGGATTGAAACGGAATACATGCGAAGAATGCCGAGAGAAAAAGATAGTCGCCCCTCACGCAGGGGCGTGGATTGAAACAGGAACAGTGTGTGGCGCGCAGAGTATACCAAGCGGTCGCCCCTCACGCAGGGGCGTGGATTGAAACATGAAACTAATGGAAAACTGGAATGGGTATCAAGTCGCCCCTCACGCAGGGGCGTGGATTGAAACACTGCGCGACAGATATTGACCAGCACGACAAAAGTCGCCCCTCACGCAGGGGCGTGGATTGAAACTCTCAATAACAGAGTACGACAATCTATATTATCCAGTCGCCCCTCACGCAGGGGCGTGGATTGAAACCTTGAAGTCGTTTATATCCCAGATAAACCCTGAGGTCGCCCCTCACGCAGGGGCGTGGATTGAAACATGCAATACGCAATCGAAAAGTACATGGATGAGGTCGCCCCTCACGCAGGGGCGTGGATTGAAACATGGCAGCAGAAGTATTGACAGACCTTATGGCTGAGTCGCCCCTCACGCAGGGGCGTGGATTGAAACTATCGAGTGCGCGACGTGTGCGGATGCAACAAGCTGGTCGCCCCTCACGCAGGGGCGTGGATTGAAACCCTTTGGTGCGCAGCCTGACCGGGGCTCTGGGCAGTCGCCCCTCACGCAGGGGCGTGGATTGAAACAAAAAGGCTTTGGCGTGGGCCTCTGACGAGCAGGTCGCCCCTCACGCAGGGGCGTGGATTGAAACTGTAACGTCCCAGCAGTAGTGTCCTGAACATATAGTCGCCCCTCACGCAGGGGCGTGGATTGAAACCGCATAATATCCTACTGTGCTAGTTACCCCATAAAGTCGCCCCTCACGCAGGGGCGTGGATTGAAACCGTCTGCTATTACCTGAGCCAACCGACGCTTAGGTCGCCCCTCACGCAGGGGCGTGGATTGAAACCGTCTGCTATTACCTGAGCCAACCGACGCTTAGGTCGCCCCTCACGCAGGGGCGTGGATTGAAACAATGAATCTCATTCGGGGTATGAACATTTAGGAGGTCGCCCCTCACGCAGGGGCGTGGATTGAAACAGAACTGCCTTGTCAAGCTGGTCATCCAGGGCTTACTGCTTGCATTTGGTTGGAATTGCTCCAGCCCTCCCCCCCTATTCGTACGTTTGCTTCTGCTTTAATGGGCTTGAGGTGAGATATGAACGAAGATAAAGTAACCTGCCAGCATTGTGGATCATCGGCGGTAACCAAGTATGGGCATTACAAGGGAGTGCCAAGATACT
>JAQTRE010000046.1 GCA_028711995.1 Dehalococcoidia bacterium
AAGTGCTCAAACCCTCAAAACCGAGGGCTTAACCTATGAGAATGTCACTTGAACGTCAAAACGTCGGTTTCAAAAACCGTGTCAACTTCTTTCAGGGTATTCTTAACCCCTATTCTTAAACGGCCTCCGAATGAAAATTAAAGCAATGTAGTACCAACTTTACGTTCGGGAGAAGCACCTGTCAGCTTCGAAACTGCGGAAGTTGGGTTATCTCTTGGAAGTTTACCTTGGGCGCTCGCCGTTTTACTTTGGTGGTCACACTACGCACTAGCACACTCATACAGCACCTCTCTCAATAATTACTATAGCCCCCAAACGTGTACCCAACTGGTGGCAGTTCAAAATCTGAAGCTAAACTTAGGTCTTTATTACAACACCCTCTCCCAAAGCCGTCGCCATTTGGAAACACTCACTCGTACAGGAACGGCAACTGTTAATCCTCAACCACCTTTGCGCTGGCGAGCTTCTTTACTTGGTGAACAAGCCTTCTCTGGGAATCATCGATATTTGAATCAAACATTGTCTCAATCTCTGAGACGGTATAAGCGACCATTCCAGACGGAACCTGTCGAAGGAATGACTCATCCCGAATGAAGGCAATCACCTCACCGTGGAGTTCGGCCCAAAAGAGGCAAATCCCCTTTTCGATCACACGGCGCGCCACTTCCTGAGCGTGCCATTCGGGAGATTGGCCTTCTACCAGCTTTGGCTTTTTTAATGCCGCAATGATCCCAGGCTTATTTTCTTTCAACTTTGGAAGGATCGCCAGGACTTCCGGCGTCCGAGGTCCTTTCACGTCGAGTTTGCCATCTGCATCTACTGACAGGCGAAGTCCTAGCCGGTTTGCCTCTTCGATCAACGTCATAGCTTCCACTGATCAGTCTCCTTTGTTGGTGCGATGTCAGGTGATGGTGAGTTAGCATCCTCATAACTCACCACACACCATAAAACGGCGTGTCTTTTTGTTTCGGGCAATCGCTTAAGTATCAATCCGTTGCCGTAGCGGGTATCGGCGTACTTAGCGAGGGCATTACCCACGATCCGAGAGTGGTCGCGGTCCTTGCGTGGGGCCATAATATCGGGTAGTACCGCCATGATCTCTTCAGAGGTAATCAACTCCTTGGTGGTAACGCCGCGAATGCCAAATACCTCACTCCAAACACTGGTGAACGCCTCGAATTGTGCACCGTCGACATCGCTCCGGCCGTAAGTGTCATCTTGATTGCCCAGGAATCCTTTAATCCCGGCAAACTCAAGAATGCCACCGACAACCGCTGTGTAACTCTCGAAAGAGCCTAACTTCACTGTTTTTTCAGGTGCCGGCTTATCACATTGGATCCATGCCTTGGCTAGAGTATAGATAGCGGCGAGGATATTTCCACGCGTCTCGCTTACCCATTGGCATATTTTGGGATGCCGGAATCGGCTGGAGTCTCGCTCCCAGGGGCGAGCCAATTTGGCGTCCATCCGCACGGAGTAGCACCGACGAGGCAAATCACCACCAAGGCGCACATTATTTCCAGTGATAAACACACTCATCCGATTTGGTACTGTCACCGTCGTTTGGGTCTTCATGATCCGTTGGGTTACTTCAGGAGATGTAAGATACCTGGCTAGTTCTGGCGAGATTAACTTGGCTTCTACGTTGTCGATAACGTTAAGCGCGGTGCCTCCCATTGCATGGGAGAACAAGGTTTGGTTCATCTCAGCGTCGTCCTTCGGCATGCCCATCGTGGCTCCTGCATGTCCAGTGGCGATGATAGATATACAATCACATACAAGGCTAGCCCCTGTGCCTGCTCGCGGTTTATCTACTACAACAGCTGGCGACGGTCCCTTGATGAGTGGCTTGAGTATCACTCCCAGAAGAGCACCAACGCAATTTGTGCGGCTGGCCTCAGAATCAAACGGGAAGTCAATAAAAATTTCCAAAAGCAAGTCCCGGGCTGCTTTTAGGTCATTATCCGTTGGTGCCTCAGTGATTGTCGGCATACGGAACCCAGGTAATGGAGCGTAGAACAACTTTGATTCAGGGTCATAGCCTGGCGTTGTCCTTACTGAGCCATCCTGAGATACTACGGGGACCTCGGTAAGTCCTAACAACGGAGGGAACTTCGCACCTGGCAGTGTTGGTAGCACCCTAACCAGCTTGTCTGGGGGCCATGCCGGAGTAGCACGCTTATCGCTTACGTTTTCAAAGTGCGCCACACGCAACATCTCTCCACACATGGCGGCATCTGTCAACTCTTGTATGGCCAGTCGGTCCCTCTCATCGGATACGATCCGCACCAATCGGCCGCTTCGGAGGAATAGACGTTCTGGATTGTTCCCGGCCTCAAGTGCTTTTAAGACATCGTTCAGCACGTCCGTAGGCTCTCGATTGACTACGATAGTTGGCAATCCATCGTTTGGCTGCGGAGTTGGCGCGGGCAATACTTCAATTGCCAGCGCCATCAGATCATCGAGCGTATGCCCGGCTGCAAGAAAATCATCAGCACCCTGTTTTTCGCCATTTGGCCCGGGCGGTATACGGATGATCTTCACTCCGGCACCCTTCCGCCTTAGATGTTCGGCTAGCCGCGCCTCAGCATTGAGCACTTGGGGCTTGGTCGAAGCATCACTGTCAAAGGCGATGTAAACGTCCCGATCTTTCAAGGCAAGCGAATCAAAATCGGCCAGGAGCGTTGTCCCGCCGTATTCGTTCCGGCCTCGGAAGTTGTATACCCCAAGGAGTGCAACAGCACACCCGCCTTTAGAGGCTATCGCATCACCTTTCTTGAGGCCCTCGGTGAAAAGTATGGGTATGTTAGGATTGCCCGCCATAGGCTGGCACCGTCGCGGCATGTCGAGCCGCACTCCGGCATCGAGAGGCGTCTCATATTTGATGGGCTTGCCCTTGCCATTAGTGCGCGGGTTATCTGGCCGGTACTGATATCCGACTGCTGATCCGTCAGGGGCGAACATTGGGATGAGGATACCAGGCGCTCGCCTCTGGTATGTGGCAAATCCGGCCTCATCCAGCGGGGCCTTGCCTAGGATGCTTTTGTATCCGCGCTCACGAATCACATCAATGTCTATGGCGGACGCCTGAAGGTGCTCCAAATGTGGCTGCATCAACTCCGGTATTGCAGCCGAAAATACTTCATTTGTCATTTAGCTACCCCCTTTTGCCTTTTTCCCTCGGCGCCCCCAGGGTGTGGACGGCCACCCCAGGGGCTAAAAAGGAGGTGCTAGGCGACGTTTGAGCCCTCTTCAAGAATTTTCTCGATTGCCTTTTTCGGGATTATGATCCGGCGCGCGGAAATTCTGATTGAGGGGATTTTCCCCGCTCGGACTAGCTCCTGACAGGTTTTCTCGCTGATCCCGAGTGCTTTGGCCGCCTCTTTCTGGTTATAGACAAGGGGCTCTATGGTTCTTTGCATCAGTGTCACCTCTTCTTATCCTTTGTTATTGCTTAACTCTATTGTCTGCTATATAATACAGTCATGCAAGGATATTACAACTTGATAAAAAGGATATAACGATATAAGGGAGCAAAATGGCGAAAGGACCTCGGATTCCGAAAAACAAGAAAGCCCAAATTATTGAAATAGCCCTCTCGCCTCAGAATCGGCAAAAAGACCGAACCTCATTAGCTAAGGATATTGCGAAGAAGTTGTGGCCACACCCTGATGACATACCACCCGATATTGGGACTATCGAAAAATACATCTCAGCAGCGCGAAATCCCCAAAAATGGCCCGAAGATAAACCTTGGTCATTAGCTTATGCCTCCGAAATACCGTTCGCAGCTTTGCCTGTTGTTCTCGAAGTTTGGAGAGACATGCAGATAAAGGGGAAACCGTTAAGCCGTAGAGGCGCAAAATGGGCCGCCATTCTATCGGCAAAGATAACCGAGCCTTGGATACTCAGTTATTGGGCAAACCTTTACAGTGATCGCGAACTCGTATCCGCTATCCTAAACCAGGATATGGACACGACCGACCTTGATATTATTTGGAGCACTCACCCGTGGGAATATGCGACCCTGATTCTCACTGGTGAACTGGACAAAAGCACCTTATCTCGCAGTTATCCAATCGATAATAATGGAAGAATCACAGCCGCCGGACACGAAGGCGCACCTTTCGGGCAGGCGGCCGGAATAATCGAGATAGATAGGCACACAGTGCGCGCATCATCTGATAAGCTCGAAAGCCTGCTAATACTCCTATGCAAACGAGAATCCCCCGATGCAGCGGAGTTATGGAAACAGCTCGAACCTATCGAGTTATCACCAGTTGCCGAACGGGTCTATGAACTTTGGCTTAGACAGGTAATAACACTTCTAGCGGAATCACAGACAATTTTGTCAGAAGTGGAAATGTCGGATTTGATTATCCAGCTTCGAAAGTGGGTGAAGGACCGTGATCGAGATATCCCTCCCAACACATTCTGGCACACGATCTTTGATGACAAGCCTTATGATTTCGACAAAATAGTAAGAAAGCTTGACTGGATACCAGATCGAATCTTGGTTATGGTGAACCGCAATATTCCTTTCGGTGGTTAATTACCTCTACGTTTTATGTTATAACACTAGATGCTATAATAGGAGGCGTCATGGCAAGCGGAAGTATCAAGCGAACAAAAGCAGGGACTTGGACATGTGTCTTTGATCTAGGAGTTGATCCCCTCACCGGCAAACGGAAACAGCAGCGAATGACGTTTCGCACCAAGGTTGAAGCAGAAAAGGCTGTTCGGGATCAACTAACCCGTGTGGAAAATGGCGGATACGTCAAGCCGGAACGCCTCACCGTGAGCCAATTCCTCGATCAATGGATGGATTCCTATGCACGGCCAAATTTGAGCCCGAGCACTGTTCAGGGATATGCCGGTATCGTGAACTTTCATTTGAAGCCAGGGTTAGGCGCTATCCCGCTGCAAAGGCTTGAACCACTGCACATTTCAAAGTTTTACACTCGCCTGAACGATGGAACCCGCACGGCCAAGACCTGCCGGAATGTTCACAACGTATTAGCCAAGGCTTTGAGCCAGGCAGTTAGATTGAGACTCATTCCGTTCAATCCGGCAAAGGCCGTCGATGCCCCGAGATACCAGCGCAGGCAAATGAAATTGCTTACAGAAGCCCAGGTAAGCCTATTTGAGGAAGCCATTGAGAAGAGTCCCTTCAAGGATGCCTTCATCATATCAATGTACTCTGGACTTCGAAGGGCTGAGGTATTGGGGCTTCGTTGGTGCGACGTAGACCTGCTGCTTGGCCAAATCAAGGTTTCTCAGACGTTGCTGCGAATCCCAGGAAGGGGTATAATTTTCAAGCCGCCAAAGTCGGTTTCGAGTCGCCGTCCGGTGGACTTGGGACCGACTCCGTGCATCGCTTTGCGCAAACGGAAAGAACAGAGAACCGCCGAGCTTGCTGCGGCTGGTGCATTGCTTGATGAGGATAGTTTGATCTTCTCGTATATTGACGGAAGGCCATATGAGCCAACTGGTTTCAGTCATAGCTTCAAGGAGATCGCTCGCCAAATAGGATGCGAGAATATGCGACTTCATGATTTGCGGCACTATCACGGAAGTGCTCTAATAAAGGATGGAGTGAATATCAAAGTGGTTCAGGAGCGATTAGGGCATGCGGACGTGGCCACCACTCTGAACTTTTATGCCCATACTTTTCCTGGGCAAGACAGAGAGGCGGCGCTGAAATTTGAAGAAAGCATGAAAAAGCGCCGTGACTATTCCGTGACTATTTCATCCAAAACGGATAGCGCAAATCAGAAAATCGAAGCTGCGCCCCTGTAGCTCAGAGGATAGAGCAGCGGTTTCCTAAACCGCGTGTCGTGCGTTCGATTCGCACCAGGGGTACCAAAAAGGCAACTTCAAAATGGCTCTCCGGGGTTATCCTGACGAGGGCCATTTTCGTTTTCCGCAGGCCGCCGGCAGCCGAACACAGAGGCTCACGGTTGACTGGAAAACCGTTTCTCCAACGGCGAAGAATCCCTTCCACCGGGGACTTGGCCCTGACGGATATCGGGGGTCCGATGACGTTCCCCATCCACTAGTTCCCTGGCCTTTTCCAGATCGGCCGGGGTGTTGACATTGAAAAAACTCAGGTGCTGGGGATCGAACTTGTTTATCTCGCTTTCTTCCACATAACGCACTTTCACCCGATCCAGCAGCTTGACGGGTTGGAGACGAGAACCCCCTCTCATCATATCTTCTATATGAGGCAGGCAACTCTTTGAGTAGATGGCATGCAAGGGCTCCATCAGATCACCAATCCTGGGAATCACGATATCGAATCCGGGCGCCAGAGAAACCATATAGCGCAACAGGTCAATGCTGAGGAATGGCATATCACAGGCAACTACCAGGTTATAATCATCTCGCGAGACCTTTAGCCCGGAATAGATTCCAACCAGCGGCCCCTTGCCCCGATATGCGTCAGTAGCCGTTCTGATGGTCTGTGAAGAACTTACCGCGGGCAAGTCCTGGCCTGACGCCAGGACAACGATGATCTCTTGCCCAAGCTGGTCCAGAAGATGAATAGTCCTCTGGAGCAGACTGCCATCGGCGATCACCAGAGAGACCTTCTCTTTTCCCATTCGAGTGCCTCGGCCACCAGCAAGAATAATCGAGCTCACCAGGTCACCTCTCCTCGGCATCGGAAGGGTGTGCATCGGGATCGGAGAACCGTATGGAGAGGTCTATGCTCCTCAAATCAGGCGGAACATCTTTGAGAGAGGAGAGCATCCCTCGCAGAGTCTGGGCAAACATATGCCTCACAAAGCCGGTGGTGGGAATCGATTTCCCATTGGCATATAGCATCACCATCTCCGGCTCTTTGGCCTCAAGGATTCGAATTTCGATCAGCCCGACCAGACCGGAGATATCCCGCGGAGAAAAAAGAGGCACCTGGAAGGGCATCTGTTTATCCGCCACCACCGCAATCAAGTCTTCTTCCGAACAGAGAAGTTCATCATCGATGCCATCTCTGAAGACGTGTATCTTCGGCATCGAACTGAGCTTGAAACCCTCTGCCAGGATAACATCAAAATCCGGGCCGATCAGTCGGACGATCTCGGCAAGGTGAGGATCGGAGTCCGCCTTCATGGTCAGAGAAACATGACCCGGAGAGCTGAGGCCCACCAGATCGCTGCCTGCCTGAGAATAGTTCCATGTATCCTTTCCGGGAATATCGGAATCGGAAATGTGACGGGAGTGCTTGATCGCGGCGACTCGATAACGGCGCTCCTTCAGATCGGCAATCAACTGCTTCATCAACAGCGTCTTCCCCGAGTTCGATCTCCCGATGACACATATGACAGGGACCATCGATATCGCCTCCTTTCCCGTATTCCTCAATCAGAGAGCCGTCACCAGCCCCTGCTTATTTTACCACTTCAAGCGTTGGAGTTGCTGTAATGGCCTCCCTTTTTTCACGATCAGCGCAATAGAAGCGCCTCAGACTTACCCGCCGCGCCAGCCCGAACAGTATCCAAGGCTCATCCTCAATGAATGGAGGCTCCGGCTGAAATTCCTAGCGTCTATGCTAAGGCTTGACAAAACGATAAAATTCAGCCGATAATGTTGCAAACAGTATTTCGCCTCTCGATCCTGTCGGAAAAACGTATAGTATTCTTTTTTGCGATGGAGATTCCTGGGAATCATCGGAGGTCAAACAGCCTCCAGCGAGTATAGGGTAGGGGTTCAATCAGGCGATATCAACACTCTAAGCGGATCAGCGCTATTTCTGAAACGCTGTATCAAAGAAAGATATGCCACAAGAACGCTGCCAGATGTGGTTCTTTGAGTTGGTGATAGTGCCCCAGCTGTCTAAGGAGCCTCTGTTCAAGCGGCGCAGGATTTTTTCCGTCAGGGGTTTGAGGATGTCCCTCATAAGAGCTCGATCTATCGCTCCCCTCACAGTGATCTTCCATAATCAGGGGGCAGTGGTTTTAGGCCACGACCCTATCTCCAATTTTCTGTCCAGCAAAAAGGCTTGACAAACAGTACAATTGTGAGTATTCTGATCATATTAAATACGCGATCCGATGATCGTAGACGATTATCAGGGGTAAATCGTGAAACTCTCCACTAAAGGAAGATACGCCATAAGGGCATTGCTCGACTCAGCTCTCACTGATACTGACAGTGCTGTCCCGATCAAAGATATTGCCAAGCGCCAACAGATTCCTGAGGCATACCTCAGACAACTGTCCGCCTCCCTCAGGACCGCCGGCATTATCAGCGTCACTCGTGGCGCGTTCGGAGGATGGAAGCTAACCAGGCCTCTCTCACAGATAAAAATTCGCGATGTCGTTGTGGCCATGGACGGCAGTCTTGCCATGGTTGAGTGCGTAGATGATCCCGGCATGTGTCCACGAAGTGGCCATTGCCCCATGCGTACTTTCTGGGTACAAATGACCGAGACAATCGGTAATTTTCTGGATTCCAAGACATTGCAGGATTTGGTGCCCTGAGGAGAGCGGTTGCAAAAACCTCGAACCTCTACACACAACAAACAACATTGTATACAGATACCAACAGCGAACCCCGAAGAATCCTGTCTCTGGGTATGATTGGATGCTCCGCAGCCAATAGTAATACGTATCGAAGAATCTAGGAGGATAAAATGGCCGCAAAACCGATCAGGATGGAAACCGACGTAGTCATAGCAGGATCCGGCCCCGGAGGGGCAACCGTAGCCAGAGGACTTTCCAAAGCAGGCAAGAAGGTCATTATTCTGGAAAAGGGACCGTGGGTCAAGAAGGTGGGAAACCTGATGGTCTTTGTCAAGGCTACGGAGAACAAGGGCCAGTTGAAAACCATTGAAGACGATGGCTCGGTCGTCTTCTCGGCCAAGTGCGTCGGCGGGGGATCTCTCCTTTACATGGGCGCCGCTGCCGACCCTCAAATCGACGTCTGGAAGAAACACGGTATCGATCTCACCCAGTATGTGGCACAAGCCAAGAAAGACTGCCGGGTCAACAAGGTGCCTGATCATCTGATTGCTCCGGGGGTCAAGCGACTGGTAGCGGCAGCTCATGAGTGCGGGTATCCCTGGCAGAATCTGGAAAGATTCTTTGATCCCGCCAAGTGTAAGCTCAACTGTCAGAAGTGTATCACAGGCTGCCCCGCAGGCTCCAAATGGACGGCTATCGAGTTTGTCCAGGAAGCGGAGAAAAACGGCGCCATCGTGATGCCCAATGTGAACGTCAGGAACGTGATCGTGGAAAACGGCACGGCGGTCGGCATGAGAGCCAGAGGTAAAAACGGGCAGGAGTACGAGGTTTACGGCAAGATAGTGGTTTCCTCTGCGGGCGGTATGGGGACTGCCCGCATTCTGCAACGGTCCGGTATTCCCGAGGCCGGCAGCTGGTTCATCGGAGACCCCACAGTATCAGTGACGGGCTTCCTCAAAGAGGGCGTGGGCCAGGTCGGTGAACTGGGCATATCCGCGGGCTGGCATGATGAAGAACACGGGGTTTTCTTTGCCAACGCCTATACAAACAGGTCGATGTTCATGGCGACACAGTTTATGGGACCGCACAAGCTGAGAGCCATCAAAAACCAGTTCCGGTTCAAGAAAGGCATGGAAATCATGTGCAAGGTAACCGATGATTTTGAGGGGCGGGTATTCTATGAAGAGGGCAAGCTGAGCAAACGAATGACCCCGAGAGACTTGATGCGGCTGGACCATGGGAAGGCCGTGGCGGAGAAGATCCTGACCAAGGCCGGATGCGATCCCACTAGCTTTGAGTATACCGACAATATTCTGGGCCACCCCGGGGGAACGGCCAGAGTCGGCAAGCTGGTAGACTCCAATTTTCAGACTCAGATCAAGAATCTTTATTGCTGCGATACCAGCGTCATCCCCGAAGAACTGGGACTGCCCCCGATGCTAACCATCGTCGCCTTCTCTTTACGAATGGCCCAGCATCTAGAAAGCGTTCTCTCCAAGAAATAGTTTCAAGAAACATGTATCAGGGACTGACGCTCGGGAGGCAAGTGGATGAATTGATGAGAAGGAACAATCGGCACATCAGACGGAAAGGGATCAACTAAAACGGAGGAGCAAAGTATGAAAAGGGGGTTGGATTGAGAGATGAGTGCTTTAGACGAACTGACTGAACTGGCCGATAGTCTTGAAAACAAAGCCGTCAAGGAATGGAAGGCCAAAGGCAAGAAGGTGGTGGGATTCTTCTGCACCTACGTGCCGGAGGAGTTACTCTATGCGGCCGATATCCTTCCGTATCGGATGGCCGCGCCAGGCTGCACCGAGACCACATCAGCGGATGTCTACATGAGCCGCTACAATTGCAGCTTCCCGCGTGCCTGTCTGGAATTTGCCTTTGAGGGAAAATATGATTTTCTGGACGGATATGCCTTCACCACCAGTTGCGATGACATCCGCCGCATGAGCGATATTCTGCGAGCGGTCGATCCGAAAAAATACGTCATTCTCGATGTCATCGATGTCCCGAAGAAAGTGGATGATGCTGGCATTGAATGGTACAAGCTGCAGATCACCGCATTCAAAGAGAAAGTGGAGAAAGCTTTTGGCGTCAAGATCACCGATGAGAAGCTGAAGAAGGCTATCGAGGTCTACAATGAGACCAGAAGCCTGCTCAACCAGTTGTATGATCTGCGACGTTCCGACAAGCCGCCCATCACCGGAGCAGAGACGATGATCGTTCTGCGCGCGGCGACCAGCATGCCCAAAGACCAATTCAACCAGGTGATGAAAAGGCTGCTTGGAGAGATTAAGGGACGCGAGGCAGCGCCGAACTACCGCGCCAGACTGATGATCTCCGGGGGAGGCGGCTGCGACGATCCCGCCTATTTCGGTATTATGGAAGAACTGGGCGGCCTGGTAGTCACCGATACCGACTGCTTTGGCGCCCGCTATTTCATGAACCCGGTAGAAATAAAAGGCAAAGACCTTCTCCAGGCACTGGCAGAGGCCTATATGGAGCGCCCCTCCTGTGGCCGGATGGCAAACCGGATGGATGAGAGACTCGATTTCATGAAGGAGATGGTCAAAAGCCACAAGGTGGATGGGGTCATTTACCAGACGATCCGAAACTGTCAGCTCTGGGGCGGACAACTCCTGGCCGTACGCGAGGAGATGAAAAAGGCGAACATTCCGTTCATGGCTCTTGACAGAGAGTATGCTTTAAGCGGCACAGGGCAACTCAAAACCCGGGTTCAGGCATTCCTAGAAAGGATAGGGAGGTAAACAAAATGGCTGATGTAGTCAAAGAAGTTGGGATGATGTTCAGCGGCATGGCCAAAATGCCGGCCCTCAGCCCTGAGAAAGCACAGGGATTGGGGCTGGTGGGAAAGGTGTATCTGAAAGCTGCCGCCGCTCATGAAAAGGGCGAACCCGTTGCCTGGATAAGCTTCTCAATTCCGCCGGAGATCTTCTGGGCCATGGACGTTGTGCCAGTGGTTGATCTCAACCTCGCCACTCTAACTCTCATTCCCGGCAAGGCTGAAAAATACATCGACCTCGCCACAGAGGTGGTTCCCGATTATATCTGTTCCACCAACAGGCTCCCCATGGGATTAGCCCTTTCCGGCGATACTCCCCTTCCGACAATATGGGTGGTACAGAACGCCCCTTGCGACTCTATTCCGGGCATCGATTCCTCAATGGCCAAGTACTTTGGGATCCCGTACTACAGCGTCCATGTACCCTATATAAACAGCCAAGCGGGTTATCAATACACCGCCAAAGACCTGAAGAAGATGATAGCCTGGGCGGAGGAGCATACCGGCAAGAAACTTGATCACAACAGGCTGAGAGAAGCTCTCAAACTTTCCGGTCGCGCTCATGAACTGATGCTGAAGATCCGGGAGATGGCGATGATGGTTCCCTCACCCTGTACACTGGACCAAAATCGCTTAGCCTACACTAATATGATCCAGTTGGCAGGAACCCCTGAGCTAGTGGATTATCTGCAGATGGTGTATGACCGAGCACAGGACCGGCTGGCCGGAAAGCTGCCTTATCCCGTCCAGGAGAAACTCAGGATTGCATGGATTTACACGGTGCCGACATATACCCCCAACCTGATCGTGGACCACATGGCTAACGAGTTCGGGGCAATCAGCACCACCTTCATGCTTAACAATATGCTCGTGCCTCCCCTCAAAGGGGACATGAACTACGAAGACATGATCCTGTGGTTAGCAGAAAAAGTATGCAACATGCCCATGACCAGGGAATGCCGGGGACCGTGGGAAGTGTACGCTGATTCCGCACTAGATCTTGTCCAGAACTACCAGGCCGATGGAGCCGTATTCTCTGGGCATTTAGCCTGCAAGTCCAACTGGGCCGCGGCCAAGCTGGTAAAAGACAAGATAATGGAAGTAGCGGGAGTTCCTACGCTAAATCTGGAGACCGATTTCATCGATCCAAGAGTGACCTCAGGGGAGGTTGTTCGCGACCAGTTAGTCGATTTCATGGGATTGGTCAAACAGCATAAGGCTAAGAGGGAAAGGAAGGCCAAGAAGGACTAGTGCATCTTCAAAGAACATCCCGAGATGTGGTAAGATGTTGCCAATAGCGTCGGTAGTACGCGGCAGCGATGTCATTTGAGATTGCCTCTTGCAGGCGAACGATTGACATCGCTGCCGCACTGAAACAAGTAACTAAACGGGAGGTTAGGATGAGATATCAGACCCAGGAATGGGTAGATGCCATCACCGAAAAGAGCCGGACAGACGAGGAATATCTGAAAAAGGCCAAAACGCTGACAGCCAGGCAAAGATCGGTCATCATGGATGCCCCGGGAGGCGTGGATATTCTCCTGATCTGGGAATGGAAGGAAGGAAAGGTAGTCAAAGCCGTACGTCAAGAGAAACCCGCCCCCAGCGAATGGCGGAACCTGAAAAACGAAGAGGGCCTCATTTCCACCACCCTGGGCGCCTATGAAAACCTTGCCAAGATTGCCAGAGGCGAGGTCACTTCCCAGGAAGCCATGGCAAAGAAACTGTATGTCCTTCATGGGGACATGATCAAGGTATTCCCCAAAATGGCCGGCTTCAATGCCTTCGGGCAACTGGTGGCCTCGGTAAAGTGTGATTATTGAACTCTAAGTTCAGAAGACTCCAAACAACAACCCGGGGGAGGGGTAATTACCCCCTCCCCCTTCCTCTCAAAACCCTTTTCCCGCACGTCGGCATCTATCCCCAATGACATTCTCTGCCTCCTATCGGTTTTTTAACTTCCTTTAACCCGATTTTTACCGGCATGTTTACTCTGCGGTGCTAATATAGCACCATGAGATACATAAGAGGATTTCTTCCCGCCTTATCCCCAATGCATTACCTCATTGGCGCTCTGATCAGCCTGGTGATCACCGATGGACTGATGACTCAAATCCTCGTCGGGGGAGGCTTTGCCAAGGAAGGGAATCCACTCATGGAACCCCTGGTGGGAGACAACTTCTTCCTGGTGATGAAAGTGACGGGAGCATTGGTAAGTGCCTTCATCCTGTGGAGCATCTATAAAGCCTGCCCCAGACTTGCCTTGATCAGCACCGCATGCATCGTCGCCTGCTATGTGGCAATCGTCATCTGGAACTTGAGCGTGGTGTTCATTTCTGCCTGACCATTGTTTGCCCCCAGATGCGCCCGCCTCGAAATGGCATGCGTCACTCGTCTTTAACTCAAAGCGCTCCGGTGCCATCGCTGCGCTCCTCCTGTGACGTCTCCCCTAAACTCAAAGCAACCCCCAGCTAAAGACCACTCCGCACTCCGTCTCTATTCCTATACATATTGCTAACTGCCGATCCAAAAAAGCAGTCACAACAGCACCCGCCGAGACCGCTCGGATATTGCAGGACCTGCCCAACGATCTGCAAATCGCCATCTCACTTCTTCCAGCACATGGCCTCGGTCACTAGACGATCGCCTCGAATCCTTGAGCCTCACCTCTCGGAAGAGAGCGACCTGCGCTTATAGGTTGCGATACACTGCAAGACCATCATATCTGCACTCGTTTCCGACTATTTATCCTCTCGCTCTGCACCTTATCCAAACTCCAAATACTTTTCCAGCCATTTTCCGCGTCAGTGAAAATAGGACAGTCAACCTGAGAGGCTCAATCCATCAGGACATACCCTTGAGATTACGAAAATGAGGGAAAATACCTATATAGTCTGGGGGCTCACACGCTTTTGCACTTGGTTCATCGCTGCTAGGGTAAACTTGGGCATTTCATCGAGGCAGGGCCATAACACAGATAATAGGCACTCCCTGTCTCGATGGCATGATTCTCGCTGCCGATGGACGAGACCTGGGGGCTAGTCACTCCCGGGTATGACTACTGTCTTTCCAAAATTTCTGCGGGTTCCATGAGAAAATCCTATGAGGAGGATCAGATGATGAAGTATCAATCACAGGAGTGGGTAGATGCGGTTGTGGCCAAGACTCGAACAGACCCCGAATACCTGAAAAAGGCCTCGGGACTGACGGAGAAACAGAGAACGATCGTCATCAATGTTCCCGGCGGCATCGATGTCCTGGTACAATGGGAATTTGAGGACGGCAAGATAGTGAAGGCCACTCGTTCCGAGAAACCCGCCCCCAGCGAGTGGCGCAGTTGGAAGAACGAGGATGGGTATATCTCCACCACCATTGCCGAATATGAGAAGATGGTCCGAGTAGCCAAAGGCGAGGCGAATGCTCAGGTTGCCATAGCCAAGAAATGGATGGTCGTCCACGGCAACATGCTCAAGCTTTTTACCAAATTGGGTAAGTTCAACGCTTTCTCCGATCTGGTAAAATCTATCCCTTGCAAATACTAGCTCAACATCGAATCACTCAAAGGCGCAAACCGAGTGAGGGGGTCAGTGCACTATGTGATACATTGCACAGGTGTCAGCAGAGATCGGCCTGCAATCGCCTGCTGACACCGGCCTTGCTAAGTGCGCGATGGACTGCCAGAAATATCACATTCCCAACCTTCATTTGTTCCCCTTCATGCGAAGTTCCCCGGAACCAAAGATCTGCAGCAGTGTGAGTTGTGTGGAAAGAAGCCTCTGTACATTGTGTTGACGATAGCGATCCTTCATACCTATAATTGACAGCAAAGGCGCACCTTTTGACTGTCACGCCAACTGCCAAACCCACTTATTATGAAAGGAGACTCACATGAGTTTTAAGGTAGCACAGCTTGTCAAAACAACCTTTATGCCCGATTATGGCCAGGTATTCAAAGAGGCCGGAGTAGACATCGAAGTAGTGATCAAGATGTGCCGCACTGAGGAGGAAGTGATCTCCACAGCCAGAGACGCTGATGGATTACTGGTCGCCGCCGCGCTTAATGTCCTCTCCGCCAGAGTGCTCCGAGCGCTTCCGAAATGTCGATTCATCCAGAGTATCGGGGTAGGGTATGACGGCATCGATGTGGCAGCGGCAACAGAGCAGGGCATTATGGTGGCCAACATCCCCCACTTCAATGCAGAAGAAGTTTCCGATCATACCATGGCCCTGATTCTGGCCTGCACGCGAAAGATCGTCGCTCTCCACGAAGCAACAAAGGCTGGCAAATGGGACAGCAAGTTTCCGCTTTACATTCTGCGAAATATCTGGCCCGATCTGGCACGCTTGCGGGGACAGACGCTCGGACTGGTGGGATTTGGAACAATCCCTCAGGCTCTGGTTCCCAAAGCGAAGGCCTTTGGAATACACCTGATCACCTATGACCCCTACGCCTCAAAGAGCCTCTGTGACTCATTCGGCGTCGACAAGGTGGAGCACTTGGGCCAGCTCCTTGCGGAATCGGATATAGTCTCGCTGCACACACCGCTTAACGAACAAACCAAGGGAATGATGGGTATGGCGCAGTTCGAACAAATGAAACGCAAGGCTTATCTGATCAATACCGCGCGAGGACCTGTGGTTGACACCCAGGCCCTCCATCAGGCTCTGGTCAAGGGCTTGCTGGCCGGAGCGGCCCTGGATGTGACAGAGCCGGAGCCCATAAACATCGATAACCCCCTGCTGAAGCTGGATAACGTCATTATCACCGCTCACAGCGCTGGGGCTTCACGGCAAGCCATCTTTGATGGCTGCAAGGTGGCAGGGGAAGAGATGATCAACGTGCTGATCAAGAAACAATGGCCCTTCGGCCTGGTGAATCCGCAAGTCAAAGAGAAGTACCAGGAAAAATGGGGAAGGTGAAATCCGCCTGTCCGGCGTCTCTCAAGTGATTTCAACGCCTTAAACCGTGTGGAGCCTCGACCTGTGGATTCCTGAACCTCCGCAGGTCGAGGCTTCAGTTTTGCTTGCCGTTAGTGCTCTGCGGAGCAACCAGTTTGAAGGAACGCTTGTAACTTTTCAAGTTCAAGGTTGTTTCATAACGAACCACCCCGGGAATCCGGCCCAGCTTTTGCATCGCAAAATCACACATGTCACCCCGGTCTTTAAATGTCGCCGCAACGCTCAGCTGAAACCCTCCGGTGAGCATCACAATGTGGGTGACGTTAGGATAGCGGGCGAGTTCGTCAACAACCTCATCGAGTTTGGCGGGATTGATCTTCAGCTGCAGCATCGCCCATAGTTTGTAGCCCAGCGCATCCAGATCCGGGATGCTGACAATACGCATGATGCCTTGAGAGCGCAGCGCTTGCATCTTCTTACTCACAGTGGCTCTGCTGGTACCCAGCTTTTGGGCCAGTTGTGAGATGCTTTCCCTGGGATTCAACTCTAACTCTCCGATCAAAGATATGTCCAGTGGATCCAGCCGATAGCCATTGGTTCTGCGATCGCCATGGAAAGCCTCACCGCCTGCATACGATAAGTGTTTGAATGGCTTGAGGACCAGCACAGTTTCAGTGTTAGTGATCTCCGGGATGCTGTTGATATCCCGGGCAATAAAATCTGAAAGTTCCTCAAAGTCTCGGATGGGTAAAGAGGCTATGATATCGCAACTTCCAGTCGTGGCAACAATGGTCTGGATGTTCGGCAAGGACGCCAGTTGAGTTGCCACAGCATCCACTTTGCCGGGAGCAGTAGTGATCCTGAGGGTTGCCAGTGTCAGATATCCCAAAGCGTGAGGATCGGTTATGGTAACGAAGGATACCAATCCCCTATCCACTAAATTCTGCATCCGGCGGCGCACTGTCTTGTTGCTCGTGCCCAGCGTTGCGGCCAGATTCAGATAACTCTTTCTGGCGTCGCTCTCCAACTCTCTGATCAACAAGCGATCAAATTCGTCCAGATCCTCTCTCACAACTTGTTCGCTCATATAAACCACTCCACTTACATCGACAGGATCGTCAACCTCCACAAAACCGCGCCGGCGAAGATGGTCAACGATTGCTCTTTCCCGATTACAAAATAGACCCTAGCCCTGAATCCATTACACCGCGAGGCGAGTCTTAGCGATGTGAGAGAACCTGCGGATTTGCCCCCATTATCGGCTCATCTCAGGTGTAAGCTCAGCAATTGGTTGAACTCGTACAGTATTTTATAGCAGATTGTCCAAAATATCAACCTGAACTATACCGCAGCTACCATCAGTACAACCTGCACTACTATATGTTACCAAATATGTCATATTTTATATGACTGATCTATCCACGGCTAGTTTGATTCCACTGCAGTCAGGCGTACATTAAGCGTGTTCAATCGGAATATCATCGCTGTTGGGGAAAAAGAAAGCCAGAGAGGCTTGCAGAGGATTTTGCGGTAAGCGGTTGGTGACCGGCATCCCGGGGTACTGAGTGACAGAACGTACTTGTGTTCCTTATTGCGACCTTCAGCCTATAGCTCTGGTAGGGATATCCCTCAAGGGAGAGGGATATCCCTACCAAGATTAACACTCACCTGTTACCTGGAAATCTAATGGTTACTATTCTACCGCGGTAAGCGCCCCGCCTGTATACAATACAATTTGTCCCACGTTGTTGTGGGTACCGTCAGCATTGATCTTGAATGGCCCTACCGGAGAGTCCTCCCAGACAAAGTTTCCTGAGCGAGCCGCCTTCTGGATATCGGCAGGCTTATCCGATCCAGCCTTCTCTATGGCTTTCAGGCCTACCCAAATGGTCTGATACATCACTTCGTGGCCTGATGTAGGACGCTCGTTTGGATATTGCGCAGTCCAAGCATCCTGAAACACTTGGGATCCGGGATAAGGCAGGCCGGGCATCCATAGAAGCCAATGGTATGTGCCCTCAGCTCCTGCCTCTTTTAAGGCCGGCCCGGTGGATGACACGCTGGTACACACAACCTTGATATCGCCCCAGCCACCCAGTCCAGGGATCTGTTTGAAGATGTTGATATAAAACGTGTCAGTTCCGCCGCTGTCTATAATCAGGACATCGGGGTTCTTTTGCCGGATGCCGGTAATCATCGACGCATAGTCGACAGTGGTAACTTCGGGGTACTGCTCATAGACAATCTTTACACCAGCCGCCTCCAGCGCCTTCTTCATCAGAGAAGCACGGGCACGAATGTCCTCCATGTTGGCTATAAGCAATCCCACGGTTTCTGGCTTGAGCTTGTTCACGATAAAATCCGATACCAGCGGCACCGAGTCAGGCGCGTTCGGATAGGCACAGCGTATGGTGTATGGCCTGTTGCTCAGGTCCACAGGGGTGGATGCTACGCTGAACAACGGCACCTTGGTCTCTTCCGCAGCATCGGATGTCGCCGTAAGCGCAGCTGCGGTCGCCCCGCCAATGAAGACTGCGGAAACATTTTGCAGCGCCAGCTTCTTGTAACCGGATACGGCATCGGCTACCTGAGTATTATCATCTTGTTTGACCCACTTAACAGGCCTGATCACTCCACCAACATTGAGACCTCCCTTCTCCTCCAGTTGTTTATCAATAATCTTGAGCACTTGATCGACAAGACCACCGGCCTTGGCAGCCGGACCGCTCCACGAGGTCAGAAGCCCGATGTTCACCGTCTCCTTGGAGATAGTCGGGGTTGTCGATGTCGGAGTGGGCGATGCCGGAGTGGGAGTATCCTCTTCATCATCACCGCAGGCCGCCAGGACAGGCACCATAAGTGCCAGAACCAGAACGAGGCATGCTATTTTACACCACAATGTACTTCTTGATCGCATTCTTATCCTTCTCCTTTCCACTTCGCTTCATGTCTTGAGCCAAACTGACTTACAAATCTACCGGCTCTGTAGTTCTCATATCATATCCAAACACCTCCTCTGCTGTATTGCCATTTGGTTTTGCATTTTGCCTCGATTTACTAAAACTCGATACGCAGCCACTATCGGACTCGTTACTCTACACCCACTATCACCTAATATGATGCCACCATGTTGCGTCTAAGTGTGTTTTCTATTGGCGTTGGCGCCATCGTTGACCCAGCTGTGGAGCAAATTCAGTATCGGGTAGGACTTGTATTGTATTTTATGCTAGATCGCAGAAAATATCAACTAGAACGATCATCTATTACGAAGTGCGTGCAACATGCATATCTCTACGATACTATCAATACCATGCTTTACATGGCCCATCTACCCACGGACAGTTTGATTCACTCAAAAGCAACTCATCTCATTGATGTTCCATGAATACCATGCCCACTGAAAAAGAAAGATCACGAATCCCGAGAAAATCTGCCCGTACCAGTTCGCAGCCCAAGGTTACATATGAAATAATAGGAACCCAAGTACCTTTTGGGTATCCGTAAAGCTACGTATTTTGAGGCAGAATCAGCGCTAGTTTCTCTTTGGCAAGACCTGACAATGTTTGGATTCATGGCGCATCAATGCGGACCATCCGATCAGGTCATGGAGGACTCCTTTGTGATATGGCGAATCAATGAAACGCTTTATACTGAAAAATATAGACGCCGATAACATGCCCGGTGAGACCACGATTTTGAATTTCCGGCATTTGACAGGCGCTTTCCAGAAACTATAGAATCATTACAACCACTCAACAAACGATATGGAGACCATGATATGGATTAGGCGCGGGTTTGCGATTCCTCTGATCATTCTCTTTGTCCCCTTGCTTCTGGCTTCCCTCAGCCTGACCCAGGTAAACAGCACCTTTGGCAACAGTGACTCCTACAACAGTCAGACTCACAAGGCAGATATGTACGACTTTGTCTACGATGAAGCCTTGCCCGCTGCGCTCGATGAGATAGAAGCACAGAATGCCCCCCAGGACATTCCGGTACACCTCTCCAAAGTTAAAGCGGTAACAGTCACCACCGCCAGGGAGATACTCCCTCCCAAATGGCTGGAGGCGCAATTCGAATCAGCTGTCCATACCTTTCTCCCCTATTTCCTGGGCAGCACCGATGAATTCACCTATACCCTGATAACAAAAGACCGGGCCGAGACAGCTGCCAAGATCATCAAGGAAGATTTCCTCCAGGGCGAGACATTCCGTATCATCTATAATGATGGCATTTCCTATCTGGCTGGAAAACTGGCTGAAAACCTGGATCAGCTACCCTATTCTATTGCGCTCAGCAAAGACCATATCTCCAGTTCAATCCAAATAGCGGCTCCTCCCGATTGGCTCATTTACCAGATCGGTCCTGCCATCGACTCCGTTACGCCGTATATGACCGGCGATTCCGATCACTTCACCGCTAAGTTTGAGGTGGCCGACCGTGTGGATGTAGCCGCCGCGGCTATCATTGACCTCTTCGGCAGGCAAGAGACCTACCAGTACC
>JAQTRE010000047.1 GCA_028711995.1 Dehalococcoidia bacterium
AAACAATCGCCGAAGCTGGAGTTTTCCATCATGATCTTGAGCTCCTCCAGCGATCGGAAAGGGGTAATGGGATGAAACTCGCCCCTTTTGCCTTCCTCGTGAAGCGGAGTGCCGGGGATGAATGTCAGGGTTAACGCTCCGGCATAGGCTGGATCTATCTCCGTCAAAATGCGTGCCGTTGCCAGGGCGTGCTTATCGCTTTCCTCAATCCCGCCAAGTCCCAGAATTACTGTCGCTGAAAAGTCGATCCAGGCTTCCTTTGCTTTCCGGCCTGCTTCGATAATTTGGCGGCTATCTACTCCCTTGCCGATGTGTTTGAGGATATCGTCATCGCCGCTTTCAACGCCTGTGTAAAAGATTCCCAGCTTCAGTTCCCTCAACTCCTTGAGTTCATCGGGACTTCTTCTTAGGATATCCTGCGGCGTGGCGTAACAGCCGTATCTTTCCACGAATGGCAGCTTTTCGTTGGCATACTGGAGGACCTGGCGCAGTTTAGGAAACGGGTAAACCAGCGCATCGCCATCCTGGAAGAATATCCTCTTGCCTTTCCAATCTCGAGCTATGGCATACATGATCGGAGGCATGGTAGGCAAACGAAATCCGGAAGTTCGGAAGAGGGCCAATGCATCCACTTCCTGCTTGACTTCCTCCACCTCTCTGATCTGCAGTTTTTTTCCGTAGTGGCCACAGAAGGTGCAGCTGGAATTGGAGCAGCCCCTGGTCAGGGGAAGAAAATAGCTGTCCCACTCGCTCGGGGGACGGAAGATTTCAGGCCGCTGGAATTTCATATCGTTCAAAAGAACCTCTGTTTAAGTGGTGCAGGATATACTTCCTGCCGGGGGTTTGGGGGTGTCCCCCAAATTCTCCCTCTTCCCCCAAGAGTGGGGGACAGGGGGTTGCTTTGGACTTACTCAGAGCTTCCCCAATCCCATTGTACACGGAGTGCGCCTCATCCTCAAGGACGATAGTCTGTCCTTCAGCCTGCGACCGATCATTCCATTCGGAGAACCTTTGCGCCGTGGACGTTGCCTGCCTTGAGTTCGGCTAGGGCCTTGTTAGCCTCTTCCAGGGGGAATTCCTGAACTTCAGGTTTGATGGGAATTGCTGCGGCTAACTGGAGGAAGTCCCTGATATCTGCCCGGCTGATATTGGCAACGCTCTTTATTTCCTTTTCCATCCAGAGATGGCGGGGATAATCCAACTGCAACAGGCTGTTCTTGTCGATCTCTTCTTTGCGGATGGCATTGATCACCAATCTGCCGCCGGGCTGCAGTTTCCTGAGCGATTCGATGACGGGCTTCCACACCGGCGTAGTGTCGATGATGCAATCGAGTTGCTGCGGCGGGTCTTCGGCAATATCGTCAGCCCACGCTGCCCCCAACTCTCGTGCAAATCGCCTTTCCTTTTCGGATCTGGCGAAGACGAAGACGGGCGACCTTGGAAAACGGTGTCTGGCCATCTGCAAGACGAGATGAGCTGAAGCCCCGAATCCGGTCAACCCCAGTATCTGTCCATCCTTAAGGCCGGTGAGTTTCAATGATCGATAGCCTATGGCTCCGGCGCATAACAGGGGCGCCGCTTCCGAATCGGAAAAGACGGCGGGGATAGCGTGAAGGTAGCTTTCCGGCGCGATCATGTATTGGGCATATCCCCCATTTGTGTCTCGGCCGGTTGCCCTGAATTCAGGGCAAAGGTTTTCGTTTCCTTCCTGGCAGAACTTGCACTTGCCGCAGGCCGAATATATCCAGCCGATGCCAACCCTATCGCCGGGTTTGAAGGAACCGGCGCTGTTCGGGTTCTTTTCCACCCGGCCGATCACCTGATGTCCCAGTATCATCGGGAGCTTCGGCGGGGGTGTTCTTCCTTCGATTTCATCCAGCTCAGTATGGCAGACTCCGCATGACGAGACTCGCAACAGAAGCTCTCCCGCTTTTGGAACCGGAATCGGCACTTCGGTGAGTTCAAGCCGGTCTTCATTCTCCTTGAGGCTTCCGAGTCTTTTCAATAGCATCGCTTTCATGGTTTTCTTATCCTGCACTGGATTATGCCGTTTTGCAGGCGTCTTCTGGTGAGAGACAACGGACTGGGCTTTGCCATGCCGGTGTAACTGACCACCTCACCAAGATAAGGCAAGTTCATGGAAAGGGGAATACCTGCTGATATTTTACACCAAGCAAAGCCGCTGTGGAGCCATAATCCAGGAGGGTTCCGGAGTTCCCATTGATTTGAGAGAGATATCGGCGTCCGGCGAGAAAACCGGTGAATCCTTTTTGCAAAATTGGCTTCAGCTATTCTTCCAAAAAGGGCCCTCTTCCGTATGTCCGTACCTTCAAAAATGCCTTGACAATGCATAGCGACACGTGTATAATCCGAACAAAATCGCACGAAGGAGGTAGATATGGTAAAGGAAAAAGGAATGTGGCAAAAATTCATCTTTGTCTTCATGGCCCTGATACTGGTAGCCAGTATGGTGGTAATGGTGGCCTGTGATGATGACGAGGATGAGACGACTCCCCCCGCGAAGACAACTGCGGCACCACCACCGCCTACGACACCTGTGGCACCACCACCGCCTACGACACCTGTGGCACCACCACCGCCTACGACACCTGTGGCACCACCGCCTACGACACCTGCAGAGCTTTCCATCGAATCGTCCATTGGGGATTTGTTGGACAATCCGGATACTGAGGCCTTGTTGAGGCAATGTATTGGAGATGAGATAATTGACAATCCGCAGCTGTCGGCGGCCTTTGGGATGGACCTGCCGACCGTGGCTCCGATGAGCGGCGGAAAGATAACCGATGCCATGGTGCAATGCGTGAAAGACGGTTTGACGGCGATGGCTTCCGGTGGAGCCCCTGCGGCGACAACCCCAGCAGCAGGCGGTACGGGACTCGATGTTGATTCAACATTAGGGGCCCTGCTGGACAATGCGCAGACCAAAGCTGTATTGGATAAGTATATTGGCGACATACTGACGCAGTATGCTCCGCTGCTGGATGGTCAGAAGGCTAACGTCTTTTCCAAACTGCTTCCGAACTTGAAGGCCTTGGGAGTCACTGACGCCACGATTCAGAGCATGACTGCTGATTTGGCGGCCATTAAGTAATTCTGATCTAAGCAAGTTCAAAAGCGAACAGTAGATAGAAAAAGAAGCTCCGTCCTCAAGACGGAGCTTCTTTTTTGTTGCCAACCACGCAGCCTTTCAATCGGCTGTCAGTTTTCGTCTAGAACACCAGGAACTCTTTTTGCTCACCGAACACATTGCGCAACACGCCGCAGATTTCTCCGAGGGATGCATAAGCCTCAACACATTCGATAAACACCGGCATGGTGTTCTCGGTGCCTTTGGCCACTTGCTCTAGTTTTGCCAGAGACTGGGCCACTTTCTGGTTATCTCTCTCGCTTTTTACCTTAGCCAGACGCTTTTTCTGCTTTGCGGCTTCAGTAGCGTCAACCCGGATGATGTTCTCGATCTTTGGGGACGCGGAAACAAACTTGTTGAGGCCTACCACGATCTTCTCGCCGGTCTCGATATCTTTCTGGGCGCGGTAGGAACTCTCTTGAATCTCCCGCTGCTGATACCCCTTTTCGATGGCTGCCAGAGCCCCGCCAAGCTCATCGATCTTGTCCAGATACTGTTTGGCTTTCTCCTCCAGCGCAGTGGTCAGCGATTCAACCACATACGAACCGCCCAACGGGTCGACGGTATCGCCTATACAACCTTCATAGGCTGCAATCTGTTGCGTGCGCAGTGCAATGGTGACCGCATCCGCACTGGGGGTGGCATATGCCTCATCCCAAGAGTTGGTGTGGAGGGATTGAGTGCTGCCCAGCGCGGCCGCCATTGCCTGAATGGTCACTCGGACGATGTTGTTGATCGGCTGTTGAGCCGTTAGCGTATGGCCGCAAGTCTGAGTATGGAACCGCAGCATCATGGACTTTGGATTTTTGGCTTTGAATCGATCCTTCATGATCCTGGCCCACAGGCGGCGCGCCGCCCGGTATTTGGCCACTTCTTCCAGGAGGTTGGTGTTGGCTGCAAAGAAGAAGGAAAGTCTTCCGGCAAAATCATCGACATCCAATCCCGAGTCAATGGCCGCCTGCACGTAGGAAATGCCGTCTGCCAGGGTGAAGGCAATCTCCTGAGCGGCAGTTGAGCCTGCCTCTCGAATGTGATAGCCACTGATGCTGATGGTGTTCCATTTGGGAACATTATCGCGGCAGTACTGGAAGATATCGGTAATGAGTCTCATGGAAGGTTCGGGCGGGAAAATGTGAGTGCCGCGAGCTATATATTCCTTGAGAACATCATTTTGAATGGTTCCATCGAGTTTGGCTAAATCGACCCCCTGCTTTTTGGCGAGGGCGATATACATTGCCAGCAGGACAGGCGCGGTGGAGTTTATCGTCATCGAGGTGCTGACCTTGCCCAGCGGTATATCCTTGAAGAGGGTTTCGATGTCTGCCAGGGTATCAATGGGCACGCCTACCTTCCCGACTTCGCCTTCGGACATCGGGGCATCGGAATCATAGCCAATCTGGGTAGGAAGGTCGAAGGCAACGCTCAGACCGGTTTGTCCTTGCTCCAGAAGATAGCGATAGCGCTTGTTGGATTCCTCCGCCGAGGCAAAACCGGCATATTGCCGCATGGTCCACATTCGGCCCCGGTACATTGTCGGTTGCACACCGCGGGTGAACGGAAACTCGCCGGGATATCCCAAATCCCGGTTATAGTCGAATCCGCTCATATCATCCGGAGCATAAACATCGTCCAGCACTATGCCAGAAGTGGTTTTAAACTGTTCCTTCCATCCCTTGGATTTTTTCAAAGCCGGGTTGAGTGTTTTTTCGCGCCATTCCTTTTTATTGGTACTCATATTCACTAAATCCCCCTGTTCAAGATTGGCCATTCAAAGTTTATTCGATTTCATAGCAGGTGTCAAACACTATTGTAGCAGGCCTCAGCCCAAAAGGGCGCTGTTGCCACTGAATGGGTAACAGCGCCCTTTTTATCGAATCCTCTTATATAAGGTATATACGCTAAGCCTTGCCGGTTACTGACGATACGGACTTGGAATCGGGTATGCCGGTAGCGATAATGGTAAACCTGACTTTGTTTTGCATTTCCGGTTTCAAGCTCATGCCGAAGAAGATCGTCGCATCCTTGCTTACGGATTGAGCAATCCGTTTGCCTGCCGCATTCACCTCATTTAAAGTGAGTTTGGGGCCTGACTTGATGGTGAAGAGGATGCCCTTGGCGCCGGCAACGGAAAGATCAAGCATCGGGTTCCTGATGGCATTCTCGGCAGCCGCCAGGGCGGCATCTTTCCCGGCAGCCTCGCCGATTGTCATCAGTGCGTTGCCCGGCAACTCTAAGACAACCTTCACATCAGCAAGGTCAACATTGATCTCCCCCGGCTGATTGACGATCTCATTGACCACCAATATGCCTTCGGTCAAGCAACTATCGGCAATCTTGAAGGCTTCTTGCATGGTGGCATTGCTCGGAACCAGTTTGGTCATCATGTCATTGTTGATGAGGATCACGTTGTCTACATGATCGCGCAATTTAGAAAGGCCGCTGAGGGCAGTTTTCATTCTCTTGTGGCCTTCCCAGGAGAAGGGCAAAGTTACCATCGCAATGGTGAGAGCCCCCACTTTCTTGGCCATCTCAGCCACCACCGGGGCGGCGCCGGTGCCTGTGCCTCCGCCCAAGCCGGTAGTGATAAACACAATGTCGCTGCCCGATAACACCTGCTTGAGTGCGGCACGGTTAGACTCAGCTGCCTGCGCTCCAACTTCTGGTCGGCCCCCGGCGCCAAATCCCTTGGTCAGGAGTTCACCGATGGGGATGACGATGAGATTGTCTCCCTGAAGATTTTGAAGTGCCTTTGCGTCGGTGTTGACGCAAACAAAATTAATGCCGATGGGATGTTCTTCCATAAGGCGGGATACCGTGTTACAACCACCACCGCCTACCCCCACCACGGTCATATTTGCTACGCCAAATTTACCCTTAACAAACCCGGCTGGTTTTTTTGGTTTGGAGGGTTTCTTCTTCTTGGCTTTTGGCGCTGCAGCTTTCACTTCATCTTCTGCCATCTATTCCTCCTCTATCGGCTTTGCCGAGGTTGCGCTTTCGTCTGCTTCTCGGTGTGAATGGAGGGCGAGGATTTGGCGACATGACGAATTTGCGCGGACTTTATATTGTTCCAATCTTATCATCCCAAATTGTGAGGGTCAATCTTTTCCCGGAACCTGTGGCGGCCAGATTCAGGCGCTCACCTCTTGCACATTCTTCATGAGGGGCTCCGGCAGTGGGCAATCAGGCCATCAGTCCCAAGGGGAAAGGCTTTCCATAGCCGGTCATTGACAGGTCTATGCGAGGGACGCTAATATTATGCTGGTTTGCTATTAATAAGGAGAGAAATGTCTCTAGAAAAGATCGACCCCGAAATCGCCAGTATCATCAAAAAAGAAGAAAACCGCCAGTGCAACAACATCAATCTCATTGCCTCTGAGAACTACACCAGCAAAGCCGTTCTTCAGGCTCAGGCATCCGTCCTCACCAACAAATATGCCGAGGGCTATCCCGGCAAGCGGTACTATGGCGGCTGTCAGTTTGTGGATCAGGCGGAGGCTCTTGCTATCAAGCGCGCCAAGGAACTTTTCAAGAGCGAATATGTCAATGTTCAACCTTACAGCGGCGCCATAGCCAATATGGCTGCCTATATGACGCTGATCAATTACGGCGATACCATCATGGGCATGGAGTTGGCTCACGGAGGGCACCTTACCCACGGCAGTCCGGTCAGCTTTTCCGGCAGGTTCTTCAAGGTGGTTTCGTACGGTATTGATAAGGAAACCGGCCGGATAAACTACGATGAAGTGGAAAAATCCGCTTTGAAGAATATGCCCAAGCTAATCGTGGTCGGATCGAGTTCGTATCCCCGAATCCTGGACTATGAACGCTTTCGCCGGATTGCTGATAAAGTCAATGCTAAGCTCTTTGTGGATATGGCGCATGAAGCGGGCATGATCGCTGCCGGAGTCCACCCCACTCCCGTACCTTATGCTGATATCGTCACTTTCACCACCCACAAGAGCTTGAGAGGGCCGCGCGGAGGGTTAATCTTATGCCGTGAGCAGTATGGTGCTATGGCGGATAAATGGGTTTTCCCCGGCCTTCAGGGCGGACCGTTCATGCATATCATTGCCGCTAAGGCTGTTTGTTTCCTGGAAGCGAGCACGCCGGAGTTCGTTGCTTACCAGAAATCCGTTATGGAGAACGCCAAGGTTCTGGCGGATGAACTAATGGCGCAGGGGTTAAAGCTGGTCACTGGCGGCACGGATAACCATCGAGTCTTGGTCGATCTCACTTCGACCACGGTGACAGGCAAAATGGCTGAGGCGGCTTTAGGGGAAGTCAATATTGTTGTCAACAAGAATGCGATTCCGTTTGATCCCAAGCCTCCGTTTACCACCAGCGGGATCAGGTTGGGCACCCCGGCGGTGACCTCCCGAGGGTTTGGCCTGAATGAAATGAGAAAGATCGCTCAGTTCATCGCCAAGGTGATCTCCAACATCGGCGATGAAAAGGTCTATCGGCAGGTGCGCCAGGAGGTCGATGAGATCAATCGGCGGTTCCCAACGCCCGGAATTACGGCGTAAATCGTTCCGGTAAAGAGCGACAAAAAAAGTCTCCCACATCTCGATGCGGGAGACTTTTTTTATAAGAAGCATCTGATCAGGTGGTGCGGGATAAATTGGGTGTTGGGGAGCGCCGATTCAGATATTCCTTAAGATTCCAGATCGAAGGCCGTGTGGAGGGCGCTTGCCGCTTGGGCAACTTTGCCTGCATCGATGATGCAGGTGATCTTAATCTCCGATGTCGATATCATCTGAATGTTGATCCCTTCATCGGCCAGGGCTTTGAACATTCGGGCGGCATATCCGGGGGTTGTCTGCATCCCGGATCCGACCACGCTGATCTTGCCTACGTTCGTATCGCTGACGCAATCCAAGGCGTTAATGGATTCCGCTACCGGTTTGACCACTTTCATGGCTTTGTTTAAATCGACTTGGCCGACGGTGAAGGTCAGATCGGTGGTGCCCTTGATGGAAACGTTCTGAACGATCGTATCCACACTGATTCCTTGATCGGCTAACGCCTGAAAAATGGCGCCGGCCACCCCCGGTTCATCCGGCACTCCCACCACGGTCACCTTGGCCACATTGATATCGTGAGCGATACCGCTAACTTTATTTCGCACTTCCATCGGAATGCCCCCATGAATCAGAGTGCCTGGGTTATCATTGAGAGAGGATGCCACCAGGATGGGCATCCCATAGATCCAGCCGAGCTCTACTGCCCTGCTGTGCATCACTTTAGCTCCTACCGAAGCCATTTCCAGCATTTCCTCATATCCGATCTCTTCCAGCTTTCGAGCGTTCGGTACGATTCTCGGATCGGCGGTGTAGACGCCATCGACGTCAGTGTAAATATTGCATTGTTTAGCTTTCAGGCTGATGGCCAGAGCCACTGCCGTGGTATCCGATCCTCCCCGTCCCAGTGTGGTGATATCGAGATCCTGATTGATCCCCTGAAAACCGGCCACCACCACGATGTTGCCGTTTTTGATCTCCCTCTTCATCCGGGCGGGAGTGACTCCCGTAATCCGGGCTCTGCTGTGAGAGGAATCCGTCCGAACACCCGCCTGAGGGCCTGTTAGGCTGATGGCATTATGTCCCATCGCTTTGATCGCCAGCGCCATCAATGAACAGGAGACCATTTCTCCGGTGGCCAGCAGCCGGTCAAGTTCTCGCTCATCCGGCTGATCGCTGAGTTGTTTGGCCAGGGCAATGAGGTTATCCGTTGTCTTTCCCATCGCGGAGACCACCACCACCACATCATTTCCCGCCTCCTTGACGCGGATGATCCTCCGGGCAACGTTCTTGATCTTCTCGGCATCGGCGACCGAGCTTCCGCCGTATTTCTGGACTATGATCGACATCTTGCTATCCTGGGGCGAGTTTTAGAGTTGCTCCTAATGGCATCCATTTGCCCTAGCCAAGTATAGCACCCACATATTTGGGGTTCAATCATTTTTGCTGATATCCCTGAGGCTGATACATAACAACCGGACGATTGCATCGAGAAGCCCTCTTTACATTTTATACCCAATGATACCAAAACTTTACCGTTCGCTAACTTTCCGTCAACCGAAGTTTTGACCTTTGCCTGTTAGTGTGAATCTAGACGGACTTGCGCTTTTGTAAATCGGTGGGTTTTCCTGAAGAGAATTCGGGAGGACGCAAAAAGGGGGGATGAAAAATGGTGAACACTGCAGTTACTTTTGGCGTCATCGCGATAGTCGTCGCTTTCTTATTCAGTCTGCTGGCGGCATTTCCCCTGAGCAGCGGTGCCCTCGACATGGCCAATCCTACGGGCGATGGTGAAAGCACCCCTCAGGGAATCGATGGTGTGGAAGGCGTGGGCGACATGCTGCTATTCAGCTACAACGATATCATCACGGATATTGCCTCGTTCCAGGATAATCCCGACCTTGCCCGAGCCGAGGCCCGAAAGAATGCTTTCATTGGTCTTGCCCAGAATCTCGGCGGGCAATACAAAGACTTCTCCCAGACGCTTCGCGGCGATATGGACGAACTGATAGCTGAGGCTGATAGCGAGAGCGACTCATGAAGCCCATCTCAACGGCGCGTATCTGGCGGTTTGGTTTTTGAAGATGAACGCACCACCGTCTGCAACAGGTGGGAGACGGCGCCATTAGGCTTTATGGACTAGACTTCCAGTCCGTTTGCTTCAGTTTCCGAGGCGGCTGGTCCTTCACTCGGTGGCCACCACCCCCACATGCTTGCAGTTCCGCATTTGCTGCAGGTGACTTGGCTGGCAACAAGGCCTTCCGAGCCACAGCATTCGCACCTGAAAGCTTTCTGGATGCCGTAGCCGAGGGTGCGATGGAGATCTGTTGAGATACTCTCCAGGCGATTCCTGATCTCCAGGATGTCTCTCTCATTGGACTGTATCTCTTGCGGGAGTGATTCGACGGAGGCGTTCACATTTGCCAGATTCCCCTCCAGTTGACTGATCCTATCCTCGAACCCCTCATTTCCAGTCGTCTTTCCTGAATGGTCAGAGCTTACTTGCTCCAGCCGGCTTTCCAGTCGGTCAATGGAAACCCTGAGTGAACCGAGGACATCCTTGAAATCCTCTGAGAGGACTTGCGTGTCACCGCTGACTTTCGCCAGCCCTGTCTCCACCTGAGCGATTTTCCCTGAGGCTGCTTCCACTTGGGCAAGGCGCTTTGCCATGTCATCAACTGCATTTCGCAGAGAGCCAAGAGAGGCCAGAACAGGGCCATCTTGAGCATCGTTCGGTTTGTTGTGGCGGCGGAATATCCTCCGCAATCGACCCGACTTCCGTTTCGACTCCCCTTTCGGCATATCCTTCGCATTATCCAGAGGTGTAGCCGCTTCTTCGTTTGCTGGTGTGGCCGACTCTTTGTCCTTCTCCTCCGATGCCTTCTGGCGGCGGCGGAAGATACTCCGTAATCGACCGGATTTCAGTTTTGAGTCTTCTTTTGGCGTCTCTTTCACATCACCCAGAGGTGTAGCGACCGCTTCGTTTGCTGGTGTGGCCGACTCTTTGTCTTCCTCCAATGCCTTCTGACTCCGCCGGACTACCTTCAACAGCCGTCCCACCAGCCTTCGTAGCGGCGGGCTGGTATCGTAGACCGCCACTGACAACAATAGCGTCACCACGAAGAGAGCGGCAAGTACGACAGTGCTTTCCATTGCTTATCCTTGGCTTATTCAGAGATACGACTATCTGCTTGATACCGTGGCGTTCTTGACCACTACCTCAAAGATTTTCGATTCCCGGTTGGTAATCGGGTTGGCGACGAAGTTAAGATACTGCGTTGGTTCAAGTTTGCCCCCATCTGCAAATCGTCCATCGCTGCCTTCCCAGATCGTATCCCCGTTTCCATCTTTCACACGGTAGACAATGTCCTGGAACCGAACTGTCTTGTTTGAGATATTTCGGATTCGGCCTTGAACCAACGAAACAGACCATGCCTGTCCCGTCACGCCATCCCAATCAACTTTCAATTCAGGCGGTCCAATGAAAACCGCCTCAAGTTCTGTCCCGCTACCCCTGACTATGCCGATTGCCCCCTTGCTCTGGTTTGGATCGTTGCGGATCATGAAACCCACCGACGCACCCATCACCACGATCACCAGAATGCAGATTGCGATCTTGGTTCTGGTCAGTGCTCTTCGCTGTGCCCTTTCGCCGATAGTTTCATGCATGTCGCTCGATTAGCCTGTCCAGAGGGTCAACTTAGCTTCTGCAGAGATATTTCCATGCGCTCCGAAATAGCGGAGATGTTTACATTGACGTCCTCGATCTTGTAGGTCATGTCTTGCACTGATTCGGCAGACTTCTCCACCTGCTGAGCCACAATGCCGAAACCGTTGAACCCGCTTCTGCTTGAGAAGGTGCTCTGTCTAACACCATCTGGCTCGTAACCATTTCTAGTACACTTCCTTTCTTACCTGAGGAATCTGTGATTAGCTAGCCGGCAGGTCTCTCTTTTTGTGCTGTGAGGCATGCCTGCATTCACAGCTCTCTCTGTTTATCCCGTTCAAAGTTCAGCCTATCACGAGCGCAGGCAACAATAAATGGAGCACTCACTAATCTCGTCTGAAGGCAAGCACTCAATAGTATTAAGGGTTTTCCCGGAGTGATTGTGGTCGTAAGGATACAGAGATATCAGGGCTGAAGCAGAATCCCAATTCGCCGGGCGCCCCGGCAGTTGCGGTGACTTTTGGCGTGCTGTAAATGATATCAATTTTGCTCGTAGCGTCAGGCTATTTTTGTTCAGTGATATCCTTCGAGCTCCCCAATGTCGCTAAATGCCCATTGTAGGTGATAGAAGTAACCGTCTCATAGAACCATCGGATTTCCCCATCCTTGGTGATCCCCCGAAATTCATAGCCAGAGGAGCGCTTCCCTTTCAGTATGTCGATTGCGCTTTTTCTGACCATTTCCTTGTCCTCCGGATGAACACGGCTGATGGGATCGATATCCAGGAGTTCTCCTTCTGTAAAGCCGATATCTTGCTGGAACCGGGGATTGGCAAACCTGAATCGTCTTCCCTGGACGATATACGTGCCAACCGGCGAGTTATGAGCCTTGGCTTCGTATACATCGTTTAGCTTCCATTTGTTGGGAGTAGAGTTCATGATAAGCACAGCTGTTCTGTGGTTCCTGTCGGAATCCTGGAAATGGGTCACCATAACCTCGGCCATGAATATCCTGCCCTTCCTTGTCTTGACCGGGCACTTTTCATTCATGGTGCGAACGCCACAGGGATGTCGCCCAAGAGCGGCATCAAAGAGTGAAAACTCCTTCGGCAATCCGGCAGGTATAATGTCTGTCAAGCTCTTTTCCAGCATCCCCTTTTGGCTGTACCCCAACATCCTCAGGGCAACTCCGTTGCAACCGATAATTTTCCCTTCCGTATCTGCCCAGACGAGGGCATCCGAAAAGCTGTTCAAGAGCATGGCAAGGGAATCTTTCCGGGCGCTTATAGGGTTATTTATGACGATTGATTTTGGCATATCTCTCCATTATTGATGGTTGGCTCGCCCGTTATGCTATTTGGTCAGCAGCGTAACGGGCTAATTACAGTGGTTTCTTGTGGTACTAATCTTGCCACCCTGAACCCATCATTAATAGGGGGTAAATATGTGTTTTGGGAGGGGTTTTCACCCATTTCTATCTTGGGGTCTGCCATAACACCATGGCGCACGAGTGTGGGACCGAAAAGCAGAAAAGAGGGGGAGGGATGGTTCTCAGTGAGATCGACCTGGTCCAGCCCTTAAACCTGTTTTGGGACCGAAAAATAGAAGCTGCTTCCTTCGCCCAGCTTGCTCTTAACCCAGATTCTCCCGCCATGCAACTCCACAACAGTTTTGGCGAAGAGCAACCCCAACCCTTTGCCGCCGGCACGGCGCACTGTTTCGCTATCAGCCTGGTAGAACCCATCGAAGATCAACGTCTGATCCTCCTCGGAGATGCCGATACCCTGGTCGCGCACTTCAAAAATCACTTCTGCGGTCTCGTCGCTGATCACAATATCAATGGGGGATCGGGGCGGCGAGAAGTTGCCGGCGTTGGTGAGCAGGTTGACCAGCACTTGCTTGATGCGATATTTATCTGCCCACATGGACGAGACGGATGGATCAATCGAGATGTTCACTGATTGAGTTTTTCTGGCGGTGAGGGGCGATACGGATTCGACGGCCTCATTGACCAGTTTTCGACAATCAGCTTTTCCGCGCACAATCTGCATCTCTCCCGTCAGCACCTCGGCGATCGGGTAAATATCATCAGCAACCCCTACCAGCCTGGCGGTGGCTCGGACTATGTTCCCGATAAGTCTCTGCTGGGTTTCAAAGTTCAATGCATTGATATCGGATTCCTGCAAGAGCCTGGAGGAGGATCTCAGTGAGGTGAGAGGAGTTTTCAGTTCGTGGGATAGAATATAGAGAATTCGGGATTTGAGATGACTCAGCCTGGCCAATTCCGCTACGTTCTTCATTTCCACAGCGCCAAGCCGCGCCCTCTCCAGTGAAATCGTTACCTGGTGAGCGAAGACCAGCACAATTCGTTTCTCTGAATCTGAGAGTGCCTTGCCGGAGGTTCTACCGAAGACCATAACACCAAATTCCCTATCGGGTAACGCCAGCGGCAGTAGATTGATGCCGGCCATTCCGAGCTCTGTGATCACGGTTTCCAGGAGCGGGTCACCCTTCGCCAGGTCTTTGAAAATAGTGAGATCATCCAGGAACAAGGTTTCCCTTTCCCTGAGCACCTTCTCTAACAGGCCGCCGTCTTTGGTCAATTCAATCTTCCGGTGGCTCAGGGAATTCGTCAGTCCTTGATCGTCGTCTTCCGGCCCCTGCCCTTTCTTCGGGCTAACGAACACTCTGGCCTCCAGGCTGTTGCCATCTTCGTCAGCCATCAATATCCAAACCAAATCGCTGGCCAGGATTTCCCGAATGCTGTTGGCGGCGATTCGCAGAATTTCTTCAGCGGATAATGCACTTGCCAGAGCCGTTCCTGCGGCCTGCAATTTCCTTAGCAGGCCGTGCTCTGCCCGAAGACTTTCGCTCATTTGCAGATTGCGGACCATTGTATTAAATGAGATAGCCAGGCGGCGGACTTCTCTGGTTCCGGAAACCGGTGCTCGATAGGTGAAATCGCCGGAGCCGACTTGTTCGGCCCCGATCGAAAGAATATGAAACGGCTTTGTGGTCCTTTGGATGAGCAAGGCGCTAACTATGAGGAATAGAATAAATCCGCCAGCTATGCCGATTAAGCCCTTTCTCAAGGCGTCCCGCATCGGGGCAAAGGCCTCATCGGTAGTCTGGCTCGTGATTATGTGCCAGACGTGTTCTCCCAGGTATGGAGAAATATCGAGAGTAGCTTTTGCCGCCAGCACCTTGTCTCCCTCATTGTTTTTATATTCAAATAGCTCAATGCTGCCGGGATATTGTGTTGTCCGAATGTTCTTCCGGGCATAAGTGAACTGGGCGGTCAGTTCGCCGTGATCGGGATTGGGAATGGTAATGAATGTGTAGCTCTCATCAACAATGCTGGTCCATCCGGTTTCACCCAGCGTGGCAGTTTCAGTGATCGCCCAAATAGTATTCATCTCCATCTGTGCGACAATGACTGCGGTAACGTTTTGGAGAACATCCTTTACCGGAGCCGCGTATTCCATGGCGAGCTTGGGGGTGTTCAACACGCCATGAGGTGGAGAGACCGAGATATTACCCGCGACAGCTTCTCTAAACCAATCCTGCCCACTCCAATCGCCCTGGTAGTCTTGGTCCGAGGAGATAATCATGTTGCCATCAGGATCAACGAGTGCAATATCCGTGAACCTTTTGTTTATAATATCATTTACCGTCGTTATCTCCGCCAGTTTGTCTTCGGCAGATGCCGTGTCTGATCTTATTATCGGATTCTTCGCCAGCGTTTCCATATCCTGATAAGAGCGAATCAGGACGCGCTCTACCTCAGCGCCCACCTGTGAAGAGAGGTTTTCTAAGTTTGATTCGGAGGCTTTTCTAAGGGATTTATGCGTTTCGCTGGTGCTATACCAGCTGACCATGACTGCCATTGGTATAAAGACAAGAAGAAAGATCAGTATGATGGTGGCAGCCAGCGTCTGCCTTTCGATCAGACGCTTGAGCCTTTGCCGCAGGGTATTCATCTGATGATTTCGCCTCCAAATAATACCGGAGGGGTTCTGCTCGACTTCCGCTCAGCCCGCGGAGATTACCTCAGAACCTCGACTAGAAACCTGACAGGGAAGCATTCCTGTGCCCTCTTTGTTCGCTGAACGCTGAATGCCGCAACTTGATTGCCGATACGTTACCGGAGTGTTGAAATAGCGAGCTCAATGCCTTTTTTAATGGAGCCGCTACCTTATTCTTGGGAAGGTTCGCAGGACTATCGCCAAGATTTAACCACAGAAAACAGTCTAAGTCAGTCAATAAATGGTAAATAACCGGTAAATTCTGTGTCACCCGGAGCTTTTGGCAATTTCCTCCCTGTCCAATCGATTCAGAAACCGGGTTGATTTGATCTCCCTCTCCAGGAGATAGCGGACATATCCCTGCATTAGCCGCTCCAGTTCTTTGGACAGATCGGAGTTCAGGCGCAGTCGGCTGGCCATCGCATAATCTCCCCGTTGGAGTAGCCGTAGCACCTTGAGGGTATTGACCGAAATCGGCTGGACGATCGGCTCTGAATTGGTGCAATTCGGGCAGAGCACTCCTCCCCCACTGGAACTGAAGGAATTCTCCACAGGTTTGAGAGGTGAGTGACAATTCAGACACTCGCCTAATTGAGGCTGGTAGCCGACATGACCGACCAGTTGAAGTTCGAAGTATCGAAAGAGGAGCGGAACGTGGCACTTCCCTCCCAGATGATGCAGTGCTTCAAGCAAGAGCTTGTACACCGGGTAGTTCTCCACCCGTTCGGAGGCAAAGGCATCGATCAGCTCCACCATGTAGAGAGCTTGAGCGGTGAGCCGAAGATTATTTCGAATCGAGGGGAAGCTTTCAATCGTCTCGCCTTGATTGACGGTATCCATTTGCTGCCCGTGGGTCAGCATCAGGGAACAATGAGTCAGGGGTTCCACATGTCCCCCCAACCTGCTCGTTGTCTTACGGGCTCCTTTGGCCACAGCTCGAATCTTGCCGGCTTTCGAGGTGTACAGCGTGAGGATTCTATCCGCCTCACCCAGGTTGGCGTGTTTGAGGACAATGGCTTCAGTTTTGTATGTCTTCGATCCAGACATTAACCGTCCGTCATCAAATCTCCCGGCGTCCCTCCAGCGCTTTACCCAGAGTAATATCATCGGCATACTCCAGATCGCCGCCTACTGGAAGTCCCCGAGCCAGAGAAGTGATCCTTATCCCCAGCGGGGAAATCAGACGCTGTAAATACATAGCGGTAGCCTCGCCTTCCAGGTTAGGATTGGTGGCCAGAATGACCTCTTGAATCGAACTGTCTTTCAGCCGTGATAGTAGCTCGCCGATTTTGAGGTCATCGGGTCCGATCCCATCCATAGGAGAGATTACCCCATGCAGCACATGGTAAAGGCCATTGAACTGGCCGGTGCGTTCCAGAGCAAGAATATCCAGAGGTTCTTCAACTACACAGATCCCGCTTCGATCCCGTTGCGGGTTTTGACAGATGGTGCAAGGGTCGGTATCGGTGAGGTTCTGGCAGCCGGAGCAAAGGATGATCTTTTGTTTGACATCGATAATCGCCTCAGCGAGGGAACGAGCCTCGCTCTCGGGCATGCGAAGGAGGTGATAGGTCAATCGGGCGGCTGTCTTAGGCCCTATTCCGGGGAGCTTGTGAAATTCATCGATCAGGCGCAAGACAGGTTCAGCCGCAGATCTGAATCTGGGTTTCAACTCACAACCCTTTTTTCACGCGGATTTTCATTTCAGTTTCTTCTGGTTCATTCTACAACACTCATCTGCACAACACCAGTTATCTGTAGCCATGCCAATCCGATCGCTTGCGGTGGGGTGGTTCATCGAAGGAATGGCTAAAGTGCCATTCTCAACCACAAATCAGAACCCCGAGGTCTGCAGAACAAAATTACCACTGAATCAGTTTTCAGGGGACAGGTCATCCTCGTTTAATGCTGAAATTCTACCTGATGTTTACCTTTCCTTAACTCCACGTTTACCCTCATTAACGATCACTTTTACCTGAGCCCGTTAGGATGAAAGTGATGAGAGGAGAATCTCCACGAAACAAATCCCAAAGAAGATCGGAGGAACGAGAATGGAATCAACAGTGATGATTATTGGTGGTGATGAGTGTGCTATAAGCGGCCTGGCTGCGCTTTTCAACGAATCAGATATCAAGTTTGCCTGGGCCAATTGGACGTCATGCTTCGAGCGGTTGCGCGAAATCTCGCCGAGTGTTGTGATTGTGGAGGAGGATTCAGGGTCGGAAGGCTGGAAGATCGCTACCCGGATCCGCCAGGAGTCCGATGTGCCTATCATCATGTTGGGCACGATCAACAGTGAATTGGCCTTGATCAGAGCGGCTGCACAGGGCATCGATTGCTATATGGCCAGACCTTTCGACCCCCGAGAACTCATGGCCAGGCTGAAGGCCTTAATTCGTCGTCATGAGAGCAGCCGGCAGAAATCCGATGCCTACTGCAATGCTCTTTGAGCACATCGGGTGAGACCCAAAAAGCAGATCGATTCAGCTTATCATAACGCAGTAGTGACGTAAGTGAGGATTGAAAACGAAAACCACCGAGGTGGGCTTACCCATCGTCTCTGGTGCAGTTCGTCAAGTTGCTGATGCTGGAAACAGGTTGTTATTGGCTCAGTGGGCAGCCTCAGGCTTATTGTATGGCTTCTCTGATTTCCTGTCTTCTCCAAAATACCAACGTGCCCGATATCATCAATCCCGCCGCCGGCAGAGCCCAAGTAGACAGTTGCAGAAAGCTCTAAGGGCTATGCAGTAATTCCTCTTGCCGTTTCCATATTTCAGGTCGGACAGAAATCGACTGATTCCTTCAGCGGATAGCCAGCTAGATTTTTCAGCGTCGTGTGGTAGAATGATAGCGTATTGGGAGAGGTTCCACCGGGGCGAGACTTGATGAACTTCTCTACCCACTCAGATGTTTGTGAACAAACTTGTGAACTGTTCACAGAATTCGGTCGTTTTCGGGCCTTGTTTTACCTGGGGAAGTGTCGGAACTGGCAGACGAGCATGACTTAGGATCGATGATTTAGCTTCATTTTGGTTAACCTTTAGGTTAACTCCCAACCTGCCCAATGCCTCAGCCACCTTCTTACTAGGCTGCTTTTTCCCACTAAGCACCATTGAGACATAAGCTTTGCTAACCCCCAGCGATTCAGCTAGTTCCGTTTGGTTCATTGTTCCCTCCTTTCTTTTGCTTTGGTTTCCGGCCTCCACCTGCTTTTCTCTTCCGCTTATAGTCTAGTTCTAAAACCATCCAATCACGTCCAAACTTCTGGCCCTTAAGTTTGCCTTCTATCAGCAAGCGTCTTATGTGGCTTTCATCAACCCCCATTTTTGCTGCTGCTTCTTTGGTAGTGTACATACTCCACCCATATATATTATACACGTATGACGGAATAACATCAAGGAAATAGTCTCGGAGGTGTCCTATTGTAGTAATACAAGTGGGAAGAGGATCAAGCCTACTACCAATCTTTACACACTGGGCAGGTACCCTTGAAAGTCTTTCTTCGAGCCAGAACCCTTAAGGCTTCGATTAGCTCATACGGTCTCTTATCGGTCAGGATTGTGATATCCGATTCATTTGGGGCAAACAACTCTGAAAACTCAGCAAGAAAATGTTCATAAAAACAATACCAGAAATCCCACGGGCCACATTGCTGAAAGATGTTCTCAAGATTGGATTCGAGTGCCAGACCTAGTTCATCTTGAGGTATATCTCTGTATGTCTCGTCTTTATCAGAAATGGTGTAGGCACCGCCTATACCTTCTACCACCTTGTCCAGATTGCCTGCCAACATCGCACTAGCTATGTCCGACATGTGATCAAAATGACTCGACATGCTCTGCAATATTAGCGGCTCCATGTTGATTCTCTGTTGTGATTCACTTCGTCTATCCATCAGTTCTGGCCTAACATCTTTTATCCACTGTTGGAGATCATCGGGTAGTGTGTCCACCTCATACAGTGGCATCAGTTCCAACTCCTTTTTCAAACGCTGGTAATTATCCTTTGTAGCGGAAAAATCATTGGCATATTGATCAAGCGTCTTTGCCCTAGCAATTGCCTTCCCCCAGTGGTTATAGGTGGAATTGTCTTTCATGATACGCCAGAGTTCGATCTTAATGTGTTTTGGTATATCAGTAGTAGTACACGGAGCTTTTAGCTTCTTACGCATAGCCATATTTTTGCCTCATTCTTGCCTGTTTTTTGCGGACAAATCCAATGGAGCCGATGAGAAAATTGATTCTAGTCTAGCAGGAATTTGATTCTTTGACCATTGCTGCGAGACCAAAAGAAATAAAGAGGAACAAACAGATGAGTGACAATCTGAAAAAGGAACCCAAGTACAAAATTCAGTCTGGCTTGGAGGCAATCACCAGTGATGTGCCGGAGATAGATTACATCATTGAGCAGAAGCTCAGGAGACAGGCTAAATATTCTGTCATCGCAAAGTGGAAAGCGGGGAAGTCCTTTCTAACCATTCAGATGGGTATGGCCATTGCTGCCGGTGCTGAATTCTTGGGATTCAAAACTACAATGGCTAACGTTCTCTATATTAATTTCGAGATTAGTGAGGAGATGTTCCAGCTAAGAGTACAGGATATGCATCATGAGTTGGGATATGACCTATCACGATTCAAGTACCTAACCATAACTGACCTCAGTTTGGATGTGCACACTCAGGAACTGGATGAGATTCTAACCCAGTCTATTGCTGAAGGTTTTCCCATTGAGGTGTTGGTTATTGATCCAAGGTGGAAGGCAGTAAAGCGTGATAGCAATCAGGATGAAGTTATAAATGCCTTCGCTGTGAATCTGGATAAGTTAATTGCTAGATACAAAATAACCCTCATCATTGTTCACCATGAAGGAGTTGCTACTAGGTCAGATAAAGCTGGTAAAGGAAGCACAGTCTTTGAGGCTTGGCTTGATGGGTGGATTCGGATATCCCCTATGCAAGGACACTTGAGAGAAATTGATATTTGGTCGAGGGATAGTGAGCGAGAGTCAATAGTGGCTGAGTTTGATTACCCGATTCACAAGGTAGCACCTGGCATTATGAGTGAGAAGAAGGCTAAAACTGAAAAGGTGAAAAGTAGCATACTTGAATTCCTACAAGATGGGAATAAACAAGAGGCCGTTTAAGAATAGGGGTTAAGAATACCCTGAAAGAAGTTGACACGGTTTTTGAAACCGACGTTTTGACTTTCAAGTGACATTCTCATAGGTTAAGCCCTCGGTTTTGAGGGTTTGAGCAC
>JAQTRE010000048.1 GCA_028711995.1 Dehalococcoidia bacterium
TTTGAGTTCATTGCGCTCCTCGTCCGTCAATCTGACCTTGTATTTCAATAGGGGCATAGCAACCTCCTTTCTGAAGATTACTATACCGCTATTTTAGCGTCAATACAAGCATGACATGACACTAGTCTCCGGCCCGACTGTTCTGCTGATTGGCTCAGACACGTTCGGACGAGGCAGCGATGAATTGGGCCAGTTACTGATGCGCAGCTTCCTTCACACGCTGAATGAGACTTCTACCCTTCCTGACCGGATCATCTGCCTGAACAGTGGCGCCAAGCTGGTAGTCGAGGGCTCTCAGGTTCTCGACGATCTGTGCGCCCTTTCGGAAAAAGGCATCGAAATCCTTGCCTGCGGTACTTGCCTGGGCTATTATGAGATCAAGGATAAAGTCGCAGTGGGCCGAATTTCCAACATGTATGATATAGCCTCGGCACTCCTGGGCGCGGGGAAGATCATTGAGCTCTAAGTCAAAACAGGAAGGGCGCTACGGCGTAGTGCTGCTTCATTCCACCAGTGCCGCACTGCGCGCAGAAAAACTGCTTCAAGCGGAAGGAATTCCAATGAAGTTGATCCCGGTGCCGCGCCAGCTGAGCTCAGATTGCGGCATCTGCGTCCGATTTGAGCGCTCAGATCAGCCCAAGATTGAGGCTATCCTTCAAAAGTCGAGGCTAGAAATTCAGGACATCTGCCCTATTTAGCCTTCGTTGACTCCTCCGTCAGGTTGCAGTAGCATGGAATCAGCCGACAGGAGGGCAGGTTCATAGAAATGCATGAATATGAAGGCCAATACACGTATGACGACTATCTTTTCGCCAATCGCCTCAACTACCGTTCCTCACGTACCACTAAGATAACGCGAGGCGCGCTTTTCCTGCTGTTTGTGGTAGCGATTTTTGTAGTCATCAGCAGCCCGGATAATATCCTCAGTTGGTTTTTCATCGCCATCCTGGTCGTCCTGCTGGGCTTTCCATACACAATATTACCAACTCTGACGAGGCGAGCATTTGCTCAACAGGGTCAACTCCATAGTCAGGTCAGGTTCGTCTTCGATAGTGGCAAGATCATATCCACGACTTCCGCAGGGGAAGCTACTCTCACCGGGTTGCATCGCTATATGATATCGGATCGGATGATTCTGCTCTATATCGCGCCCAATACTTTTATCATGTTGCCCCGCAGATTTCTGGGCAGCGACAGTGAAATGGAATATGTGGGGAATTTCTTAAAGGGTTTCCCTGTAACCTAAGCGTAACGACCCTTTCATGTTTCCTCGTGTCAACGGGTTGGAAAAGCCCCCATCGTCAAGACTCTCTTCAGGATGTGAGATATTGTCAAGGACTAGACGTTACAAGCAAAAAGTAGCTTTTGTCTATCTCGGAGAAACCCATAGCGAGTATGAAGAAGTCGCCAATTCTCTGGCATCACAGGGAATCGAGAGCCACCTGATCCATCTCGATCATCTGGAAATGGTTGACTGGTCAGAATTTGACATGGTGAATATCCGGGAGTGTAGAGGGTACCATCTTGATCCTGCTTTTCTAACCAAAATCGAGGCGCTGCATCACAAACTCCTTGACATCGCAGGGAAGGCCATTCCATTGGTCAACCCGCTGGAAGTTGTTCGGGCAGGTTTGGATAAAGGGAAATATCTTCGTCAGTTGGAACAGGATGGAATCGACATCATCCCGACGTGCTGGCTCAAAAGTGGCGATGCCATGACTCTGGAAAGAGTGATGGCGGAAAATGGATGGGCGGAGGTTGTCGTCAAGCCCGCCATATCTTCCCGGTGCTGGAATACCTTCCGTGTTTCAAAACACGGCGAGGAAATCGTGCTGGGCAAGGCAGAGGATGCTCTTCACGGTCCGGCAGAGAACATCGCTGAAAATCAATTTCCGGAACATGAACTCCTCTTTCAGCAGTTGTTGAGAAGCCAGGATGTCTGCGTGCAAAAATTCATACCCGAGGTACTCAGAGGCGGGGAAACATCCTTTGTGTTTATCAATGACACATTCAGTCATGCCGTTCAGAAAACTGTAGCCGATCAGGGCGGATGGCTGGCTCATGAAATGTTTGGCGGAGCCAACGAGTATCGGGACGTAAGTGGCAACCAGGTAGAATGGGCGGAAAACATATACGCAAAACTCAGCCGGAGATATGGCAGAATGCTGTACGCGAGAGTCGATGGTATCGAAGAGAATGGCCTATTGCGACTTTTGGAATGTGAACTGGTTGTGCCACGCCTGTTTCTTCGCGAAGGAGATGCTTTCCATACATATACAAAGGCCATCAAAAACTGGCTACTCGATCCTCATAAGCCCCCCGGATAGAATGGCAGCAGCTCTCCTTAAGGCTATAGGATAACTGGAACCTATATCGAGTTCGCCATCAAGTATACGCCACACCCCGAGAGTGTTTGATATACGCTCGGTTAGCCTCCGGCGTTAGATTCGCAGACTCGCGGCGCACCATCTATCTGGTCAATCCCGATGATCTTTTGTCGCAGAATACAAAAGCCGCGCATTCTTCTTCCCCCATTTGGGGGAAGAAGAATGCTATCGAGACGTGATCAGATATTCCTTAGCACCCGCTCTCTCTGCTTCGCGAGTTTACAGCCTCGTTCTAACCGGCCGATTAGCCTCAATGCTGGTAATACACGTACCAGAGCATCACAGCAGCGGCTCTGGGGTCCTCGTCAACTGAAGGTTTCAGCTTTTTGAAAATGGGCCGAATGGTATTCTTGACCGTCTTGAGTTTCAGCCCCATCTCCTGAGCTATCTTGTCGTTCCGATACCCCAACGCCATCAAGTCCACGAGCTCCTTTTGGCGAGGGCTCAGCTTCTTGATAAAGTCGGTGGCGCGCTCCAGGTTCTGTTGATTTTGTTTCACTCTTGTCCTCCTAAAATATTTCGCAGTTCCAAGTGCCTCCGCGTTCCTGCTTCTCGACACCTATAACCCTTTCATGTAAACCAACTAGGTCTTAAACCCCACAAAAAAAGGGATGCCAAGAAAGACATCCCTTTTACCAGCGCCATCAGATAGACACTTTATTCGACGCTCTTCGGCAACCCGGCCACCTTGTCCCGGAGGGAACTTCAGGCCCGTGGTTTTGCGTCCCAGGATTTCGCCTGGTTTGCCTTTCTCGGAGATCTCGAGCTTGCTTATCGCGATAATTCGCAACAGCTCTGCTCTTTATCGGGATTGCTGAGAAACATTCAAAACGGGCTTTTCCAGCAATCCCTCGATATATTTTTAAGGTGACGAGGGCCCTATCGGGCTGCTCTGGTACCTAGTCTACAACACTTCCGATAATTTAGCAATAAGGCGTAAGGCCGAAAATATGTTTGGTTTTGGTGTGTCCCTGGCAGCAAGTATCTAAAAAGGGATAAAAGCTGTCACTTTTCAATGAGGCCAATAACTGGTGCAGACCAATCAGGCCTAAGGGGTCGGTGGTTGGCCATGTGAGGGCGGGTCCCTGCCGCTAATTTTGGGGTTGGTCAGGACTTAATCAAGGCTTCGCTAACATCCAGCACTTGACTGCTCTTTAATTCCTGCGCTCTCTCGATACACTCACAGTATTCCTGGACAGTCGCGATCAGATCTTGGGGTTCAAAAGGTTTTGCGAGGTAGTGCAGCAAAATTTCTGTCAATTCCTCGGAATCGACATCGGGAGATTGTCTAGCCGTCAATATCGATATGATATTCCCCTCGTCCAACCCTCGCCTGTTAATCTCTTTGACCGTATCCCACCCGTTCATACCGGGCATCATCACATCCATGAGGATCACACCCTTAAAACCTCTCTCCAATTCCTCGATGCATTTTTCCCCGCATTCCACAGGAAGAACCTCGAAACCCGCTCGGCGAAGAATCACCTGCACTGTAAACCGAATGCTTGGCTCATCATCTACAATCATTACCCTTTTGCCCATTTCATTCACCTCTATGTTTGCTGTTGCTTTTTTGATTTCGCTTTTCTGACTTCAATATCTGGTCCAGGCTTTGAATAAACTCCGCATCTTGCTGAATACGAACCGGGAGACGGATAAAGAATGTGGTACCTTTACCCAATCCCGCGCTTCTGGCCCATATTTTCCCTCCGTGTCTTTTCACGATGCGCCGGCAGATTGCCAGGCCCAAACCGGCCGAACCAAGTTCATGACGCGACTCATCGACTTTGTAGAATTCATCGAAAACCCGGCTCGCCTGATTTTCCGTAAGGCCTATTCCGGTATCTGTGACGGATAGAGTAACGTATGTGTCATCCAACTGAGCATCGAGAGTTAACCTGCCACCCTCAGGGGGCATAAACTTGATGGCATTGCTGATCAGGTTGTCCAGCACCTCCATAAGCAGCAACTCATCAGCAGGTACACTGATTTCCTGCTGAACCCGGTTTTCAACGGTAATTTTGCTTTGCAGAAAACTATGCCATTTCCGTCGGATGACATCGGCGAGAAGCTTGGAAACGTTCACCTTTCGAAGGTTCAGTTCAACAGCGGATGAGTTAACCGTTGCAAGCCTCACAGTCTTTTCCACCAGATTTTTCATGTACTGTACATTGCGGTTTATCACATCCACCAGTTCTCTGGATTCGGAATCCTGAAGGTCCTTCTCGAGCATCGGCACCAGAGCCACCAGAGGTGTTAACGGACTCCTTAAGTCATGAGCCATCTGGGAAATGAAACGATCCTTCTCATTGAGCAGCCGCTCGATCTCAAACGTCCTCTCTTGTACTTTCCTCTCCAGATGGGTGTTAACGTCTTTCAGCTCACCCTGGGTTGCTAGAAGTTCTTCGTTTTTTTGCTTTACCTCCTCCTCCGCCTTCTTCCGGTCAGTGATATCCGTAATAAATCCTTCCACGGACTGCAGTTCCCCATCTGGCGAAAAAACGCCTGCCCCTTTTTCCAGAACCCATTTTTCATCGTCGCCGGCACAATGCAAACGATACGTGATGCGATAAGGGCGTTTCTTCGTCACCGCCAAGCGGATTTCTTCCAGAACGTGAGCTCGATCGTCTCTGTGGATGAGTTCCAGGTATGAAAGCGACTGATCTCCTTCCAGATCGGAGGGTTTAAGGCCAATCAAGTCGATACTTCCTTCGCTAACAAAGCTCATGGTTCTGCGACTGTCCATGTGGCCCCTGTAGGCCATTCCGGGCAGATTGCTCAGCAGAGAAATTAACGCTCGCTCGCTGTCCTTTAACCTGGCACGAGTCTGCTTTAGCTCCGCCTCCGTGCCGAGTTGTTTGGTTACGCGTTTCACCACCTGAGGCAAGAACTCCAGAAAATCGGCGTCTTTGATCAGATAGTCCCGCGCTCCCAGCTTCATCATTTCCACGGCGATTCTCTCATCGCCTTCACCGGTCATCACAATGAACGGAGCCACGGATTGGTTGTCGCCAAGCCGACAAATGATCTCTTTTGCCGTCATATCGGGCAAGCGATAGTCCAGCAACACAAGCGTATCAGGAAAGTGTGAAATGAACTCAATCGTCTGAGCGCCTGTTGACGCGTGGACCGCCCGAAACCCCGCCCGAACCAGAGTTTTATCAATCAGGCGAGATGTGGCCTCGTTGTCCTCAACGATGAGAATCCTGACGCTTTGTTCGGCACTATAATCAGTTGCTGGAACAGTTTCCATTGATTCTTGGCACCTCCACAACCGAAAGGAAAAGGCCAAGCTGGTGAACGGCATTGACAAACCCTTCATATTCGACGGGCTTGACTACGTAGCTGTTGCATCCCAGGACATGACAGTGTTCGATTTCCCTGGGGTCATCTGTGGTGGTGAGCATAATTACGGGGATCCGCTTCAGATGCTCATCTGCCTTCATTCGCTCCAACACCTGGACGCCATCGACCTTCGGCATCCGGATATCCAGCAGCATGAGATAGCTGGAGTCTCTTCTCAGCTTTGAAATTCCGTCTCCGTTCCCGAAGAGGAAATCCAGAGCTTCCTGTCCGTCCTTCAGGTGGATGAACTCGTTGGTGATTCCGGAACGTCTGAGGTTTTTCTGGATCAGCCGGGCGTGTCCTTCGTCGTCCTCGGTAATGAGTATGGTAACTTCTTTGTTGTTCATTTCGCGCTCACCTTCTCTTTATGATTTACCCCTGGCAGGGTAATGATGAAGCGGCTGCCCGAACCGACCTCTGATTGGAGCCTGACATTCCCTCCGAGCCGATCCAGAACCTTAGCGATGATTGTCAACCCCAAGCCCTCGCCGCTGATTCCGCCGGATGGATTGAGCCGATGGAAAAGCTCAAACACCTTCGGCTGTTGCGATTCGGGGATCCCGATGCCGTTATCCTCGACTATATAAGTGGCTGAGCCATCCATCTCATTGCCTGTGATCTTTACCAGGCAGGGCCTGCCGGGGTCTTTATATTTGATGGCGTTATCGATGAGGTTGGAAAATACCTGATTGAGAAGTGTAGTGTCCCCTCTACAGGGGGGTAAGTCCTCGATCTCCATGCGTGCGCCGAATTGTTCAAGTCTGTATTCAAAGGTCTTCTTGATATCGGACATCACCTGATTCATATCCGCATCCTCTATGTTTAGCGCCGCTCGTCCCAACCGGGAAAGGCGAAGCAATCCGGAGAGCAGAGAATCCATTTTGACAACACTGGCCCGAATATAGGAGAGGCAATCGGGAATATCGGTTTGCACGATCGGGGCAAGTTTCTCTCGAGTCTGGGCAGGAATATCCTCGTTTTTCAGGAGCGTAACCAGTTCCTCCACACAAATGTCCATTTCTTTACTGAACCCTTGAATATTGACCAGCGGCGATCTCAGATCATGAGAACTTACATATACGATCTGCTCCAGTTCCTTGTTCTTTCCCTGAAGGCGTTGGTTCAGCTTCTCTTTCTCCTGCTCCGCCAGAGTACGCTCCTCTACTTCCTTTCGGAATAGATCGATGGCCTCCTGCAATTCCTGAGTCCTCTCATAAACCCTTATTTCCAGATCATTGCGAGCTTCTTCCAGCGCCATTTCCGCCTGCTTGCGTTCGGATATCTCCCGGCTCAGTTCCTGATTGGCTGTGGATAGTTCTGCCGTTCGCTCCTTAACCTTCGCTTCCAGACCGGAACTGTATTCCTTCAGCTCGTCATGAGACTTTTTCAGGTTGGCGCTCATGGCACTGAACGACCGAGAAAGATCTCCTACCTCATCTTTTCTCGAGGTTGAGACATCATAGCCCCAGTCTCCCTGCATGATCCGCTCGGCGCCGAGCTTTAATCTTACGATAGGCATGGAGAGCCGCTTTGAGAGAAGCATAGCGAGCACTGCCCAGCAACAGACCAATACCAGCAGCGACCAGATCATGTTTCGGGTCAGGTCCGAAACTGGAGCGAACACTTCACTCTTGCTTTTTTCCACTACAACGGTCCAGCCGGTGTCCGGCAATCGCTGGTAGACGCCAAATACCTTTGAGCCGGTATAGTTTTTCCAGCTTGTGCATTCCACGTTCGCATCAACCCCGCCCTGCGCCATGTTTTCCGGCAAGGTTACTTGTTGCTGCAACACTGCGTCCTCACTAAATCTTGAAGGGGTCAGCATGTAACCATTCTCGTCCACAAGGTACATTTCACCGGTGTCTCCCAGCCCGCTCGTATCCGCGGAGATCGCCTTCAATTCGTCTTCTCCACCCAGGTAGGCCATCACGCCTTTCAGTTGACCACCGGAGTAAAACGGGGCTGCTACCACCAAAATAAAACTGGTGCTGTTGTCGTATGTCAGAAGATTGCCGATATAGGGCCCTTCCTTCCCCTTGATATAGACATCGGTTTGGCTTAAATCACTCTGTTGAAATTTAAGTCTACCCACGTCTATTGTGCTCCAGTTGAGTTCGTCCAGATCAATTACACTCATGTCGATCTTGCTCATGTCGATCTTGCCCAAATCTATCTTCGTGAAATCGAGCTTGCTCAGATCAACCTTGCTGAAATCGATCTTGCTCCAGTCAACCCGAGACCAGTCCACTGTGGATAGGTCTATGGCGTTCCAATCGATCTGGCTGTAATCCGCCGTGCTCCAATCGATCGAGCTGGCATCTTTCAGAACTGGGGCACTGGAATTGGTATCCTTGAACGATGAGGAGACAACCGTCCCGTCCCTGTCCAGAAATAGAATTTGCCAGATGTACTTGTTGGAAGAGGTCATGGTTTGCAGGATTGCGCCCATGGCGGTATAGTCATCTGCTTTTATCGCTCCCCCGAAAGCGCCGGAGTTAACCATACTGTCGTAAGATTCGTACTGTGTTACCAGCAGTTCGATACTTTGCATTTGATAGGAGAGCATGTTCTGGATGGCATGAGTTCTGGCCTGGGCAATGCCTTCCAGATTGGATTTTGCCTCATCCTCCAACCCGTTTGCAGCTACAGTCCTGCCGATGAGCGTGCCGCTCACCCCAGTCAGCAAAACCGCTGCCAGAATCAAAGTCAGTATTTTGGTTCGGATGCTCATCCAGCTTCCTCCGTCAGTTTCCCAATCATGCTCGCAAATCCCGCTATCACAGGTCTTGATAGGCTCATGGCCGACACTTGGAGTTAGTACTAGAGTAATCTTAGTAGAACATATTTGAGTTTAGTAGATTTTGGGAATCACGTACACTGGGCCTACACACATGTCATATTCAGGTAAACCCCCAATCCATAGTGGGGTTTGTATGCAAGCAGGTTGGCCATTTGCACGGGAGAAGGGTCATGCGAAGGGAGGGTCACTCTACGGGAGAAGGTCGCGGAGCAAGGGGATGAACTTATGATTGGCCCTGGGGAAGGGGTAGCGTTCGATCTCAGCGAGGGTGATCCAGCGGTAATCTACCGGCCCGTTCAGTTTGACATCTCCGGCAATGCAGGTACATACAAAGACTTCCATGATGACACGGAAATGCGTGTAAGCGTGCCTCACCTGCGTCAGATGAGAACAGATTTCCACGTCGAGGTTGGTCTCCTCTTTGATCTCTCGAACGCAGGCCGCTTGGGCAGATTCAGTGGCATTGATCTTGCCACCCGGAAATTCCCACAGGCCCCCAAGAAGCCCCTCCGATTTTCGACGAGTAATCAGTATGCGATCGTTTCGGATAACCACACCCACTGCGCTATGGACCTCCGGGGTGGGTTTTGACGGGATTCTCTTGGGATAGGCGTTCTCTGTTTGGCGTTGATACGATTGGCATTGGACATTGATGGGGCAACAGGCGCAATCAGGATTTCTGGGCGTGCAGATCACGGCACCCAATTCCATCATCGCCTGATTGAAATCACCGGGGTTCTGATGATCAAGGAGTTCGTCGGCAGCTTGTCGAAAGGTTTTGTGGGAAGCAGATGCATTGACAGGGGCATCGATCTGAAGAAGCCGAGCCAGTACGCGCTTGACATTGCCGTCTACCACCGCTTCAGGACGATCAAAGGCGATGCTCCCAACGGCAGCGGCAATATATTCACCCACGCCGGGCAACTGGCGGAAGGACTTGGCATCATGGGGAATGCTCCCCCGATGTTCGGCCATCACCTTTCGTGCTGCCAGATGAAAGTTGCGTGCCCGGGCATAGTATCCCAGCCCTTCCCAGATTTTCAGGACATCACCGAGTTCTGCATTGGCCAGACTTTGCAGCGATGGGAATCGCTCCAGAAACCGGCGATAGTAAGGAATGACAGTCTGAACCTGGGTCTGCTGCAGCATCACCTCGGAAACCCAGATGGCATAAGGGTCTTCGGTTCGACGCCAGGGAAGGTCCCGATGGTTTGCTTCATACCACCCAAGAAGACTCTGCTGGATGATCTCTACCTCTGGTGATGTACTCAACTGTCCCTCGACCACAGATTACGGGCCAATAACTGCATTGTCAAGAAGGCCAGCGCACGTCACTGACGGGCGTCATCGCTCAGGCGCTGGAGGGTGCTTCTATGATGTTTCTGTTAGTGTATAATGATGTCACATGGAAAAGCAGAATCTTCGCCTAACCGAAACCGTCAGGGGAGCGGGCTGAGCCTCCAAACTGGGTCCGGGTGACCTTGAAAAGGCTCTGTGCGGCCTGGAAATCCCTTCCGACCCGAACCTCCTCATCGGGCTGGAAAGCTGGAGCGATGCCGGTGTGTACAAGCTGAGAGACGATCTGGCGATTGTACAGACCGTCGATTTCTTCACGCCCATTGTGGACGACCCTTACGATTTCGGGCGGATCGCTGCTGCCAATGCCCTGAGCGATGTTTACGCTATGGGCGGCAGACCGTTAACCGCCATGAACCTGGTGTGTTTTCCTCTCGGAACATTGGACATCTCTGTATTGCGCGAGATATTGAGGGGTGGGATGGACAAGCTCCGTGAAGCAAAAGTGGCACTTGTGGGCGGGCATAGTGTGGAGGACTCGGAGCTCAAGTATGGTCTTTCGGTGACCGGGGTTATTGATCCCGGAGAGATCATCACCAATGCCGGTGCGCTGCCCGGGGATGTTTTGATCCTCACCAAGCCTTTGGGAACGGGGATCATCAACACGGCCGTCAAGGCAGGGATGGCCGGGAAAGATGCGGTGGATGCTGTCATCGATGAGATGTCCAGGCTTAATCGCCAGGCCTCCGAAGCGATGCAGGAGGTGGGGGTTCACGCCTGCACGGATATCACCGGATTCGGTCTCCTGGGCCATGCCTGTGAAATGATGCAAAGCAGCGGAGTGGGAATGGAGATCAATGCGGCCTCCGTTCCTGTATTCTCTGGGGCGGTCGAGTTTGCGCGAATGGGCCTTGTTCCCGGGGGCACTTATCGCAATCGGGACTTCCGCACCTCGATGGTGGAATTTGCCCCGGATGTGGTCGAATGGGCCTCGGACGTCCTCTTCGATCCGCAGACCTCCGGCGGATTGCTGATTGCCTTGCCTGCCGGGAGATCAAAAATCTTACTGAGCAAGCTTCGAGCAACGGGTCACGCTGGGGCATCCGTGATCGGCAAGATTGTGGAGGAGCCAAAGCTCAAAATCATTGTTAGAAATTAAGGCTCGGGGACGCTCCACACCAGCGAGGACCAACAGCTGAGTCTCCGCAATCTTTCTGGAAAATGCGCTCCTATTCAAGGGAATGACCGTCATGGCAAAACTCAAACTGGACCTGCACGACATATACAACAAGGGATATCAGATTGATGCCGAACTCAATCGAGCCATGCAAGAGGCTGTGGATAAAAAGATCACCCCTCTGGAGATCATCCCCGGCAAAGGCAGCGGCCAACTCAAGAAACGCGTGCTGCGATTTCTAAACCAGCCCGAAACAAAAAAGATGTATCACCGTCTCGAAAAGGACGATAAGAATTTTGGGAGGATTTTTGTACATTTCAAGTTTTGACCGATTATTAGAGCCCCATAAGGGGAAGATATGATTCCGTGGGAACATATTGAAACCGTAGAGGTTCCCGGAAACGGCGGCTTGCTTCGCCTCTCCAAGCGCGGAGAGGAGTATTCCATCACTGTGGACGGACACGAACTGATGAACAGCCGCGTTCACGGCTCGGCCGATGCATTGGCGCAGACGGTCTGTACCAAACTCCCCAACCCTCAAAACGCGCGGATTCTGGTTGGTGGACTGGGTATGGGCTACACCCTTGCGGAGACCCTCAAGCAAATAGGCCCCGGAGGAGAAGCGGTGGTTGCCGAGCTGGTGCCGGCGGTGGTCCAATGGAACAGGGGGCCACTGGGACATCTTGCAGGACACCCGCTTAACGACGTTAGAACCACCGTTCGAGAAATAGACGTTGCCCAGATTCTAAAAGAAGAACAGATGGCCTACGATGCCATTCTCCTCGACGTGGATAATGGTCCGCAAGGGCTATCGCGCCATGCCAATAACTGGCTGTACGCTCTGGCAGGACTGGAGACCGCCCGAGATGCGCTGAGATCCAGAGGTATTCTGGCCATATGGTCGGCCGCCCCCAGCCGGGCTTTCACGCGGCGCATGCGAAGCGCAGGTTTCTGGACAGACGAAATTTGTGTCGGTGAAATGGGCCCCAAATGTGGACCGCGAAACACCATCTTCATCGGCAGAAAGCGAGTATAGACTGCTCCCAGAAATTTATCGGAAGGTCCAACATCGGGTTGTTTTTCCTGACCAATTCAAGTATTATGTTTTCTTAGCATCCTTAAAATCGCTTGCGGGCTAGCAAAACGGCAGCCATTTGCCTACCTCAACTGCGATGAAGAAGATGGAAACGTAAATGATGCAAGAGATACAGGAAATTCTGGCGTCTCACTCTGCTGAGCGCAGCAGTCTGATCCCGATCCTTCAGGATATCCAGGAAAGTCTGGGGTATCTCTCCGAAGAGGCGCTGGACCAGATCAGCTGTTCCCTCAAACTATCCATCAACGAAATCTATGGGGTTGCCACCTTCTATAACCAGTTTCGTTTCCAGCCCCCCGGTGAGCACACCATCCATGTTTGTCTGGGCACCGCCTGCCATGTGAGGGGAGGAGAACAGATCATGGATGCCATGGAGAGGGAGCTGAAGGTGAAGTCGGGGGAAACCACCGGAGACGGCAAATTCAGTCTGGAAAGGGTAGCCTGTTTTGGGTGCTGTGCACTGGCGCCGGTGGTGGCGGTGGATGGCAAAGTTCATGCCCAGCTTACCGCCAAGAAAGTCCCATCCATAATCTCGCAATACCACAAATAGAGAGTCGATAGAACCATATGAGACCATTATCAGAGCTATATCCACAAGCGCAAGCCGAGTGGAAACAACTGGAGAAAAGCGAGGTCCCCGTTTTCTTTGTCGGAGCGGCAACATGCGGCCATGCTGCGGGTGCTTCCTCAGTATTGGAGGCCCTTCGCCGAGAGATAAAGGACCGCGGCATCGAGGCGCTGGTGATGGAGGTGGGGTGCATCGGGCTCTGTTCCTTTGAACCGACTGTCATCGTTCACAAGCCGGGTGCTCCCAGGGTGTGTTATGGCAATGTGGGTGCCGACGAGGCCATCCAGATACTGGAGAAACACGTCCTCGGCGATGATCCCTGCGCCCGGTTAGCCCTGGGGAAAATGACGCCGGGCAGTCTGGACGGCATAGGAGATTTCAAGGAACATCCGATGCTGCGCCGTCAGGTGAAGAACGTCCTTGCCAACTGCGGACTGATCGACCCGGAAAACATCTTTCACTATCTGGCTCGCGATGGCTACCGCGGATTCCTTCGGGCATTGGATCTGGAGCCGGAGGGCGTCCTGAAAGAGGTCAAGACTTCAGGACTTCGCGGGCGAGGAGGAGCCGGTTTTCCCACCTGGCAGAAGTGGCATTTCTGTCGAGAGGCGCCCGGCCATCCGAAATACCTGATCTGCAATGCCGATGAGGGAGACCCCGGGGCGTTCATGAATCGCTCGCTGATCGAAGGCGATCCGCACGCCGTTCTGGAGGGGATGCTGATCGCCGGTTATACCATCGGGGCCTCGCATGGATATATCTATTGCAGGGCTGAATATCCCCTGGCCATCCAACGTCTTCAAAAGGCAATCGAACAAATGTATGAGATGGGCCTCCTGGGAGAAAATATCCAGGGGTCTGACTTTTCATTTTATCTCACCATCAAAAAAGGGGCAGGCGCGTTTGTCTGCGGTGAGGAAACCGCCCTGATGGCCTCCATTGAGGGTCGACGAGGCATGCCTCGTCCCAGGCCGCCATTCCCGGCGGTCAGCGGGCTGTGGGGCAAGCCGACCATTATCCAGAATGTGGAATCGCTGGGCAATCTCCCCCTGATTTTGCGTCGAGGGGCCGATTGGTATGCCCAGTACGGATGCGGGGCCAGTAAAGGAACCAAGACCTTCGCTCTGGCGGGCAAGATCAAGCGGACAGGCCTCATCGAGGTACCACTCGGCATCACCCTCAAGGACATCATGTACGATATCGGCGGGGGCACCGTTAGCGGAAAGCCGATCAAAGCGGTGCAGACCGGTGGGCCTTCAGGCGGGTGTGTCCCGGCATCGATGATGGATCTATCGGTGGATTACGAATCGCTCACCAAAGCCGGAACCATCATGGGTTCCGGCGGCATGATCGTGCTGGATGAGGATAGCTGTATGGTCGATATTGCCCGCTACTTTTTGTCGTTCACTAAGGAAGAATCCTGCGGCAAGTGTGTTCCCTGCCGGGTGGGGACCAGCGCCATGTTGAATATTCTGGAACGGATTCGAGACGGAAAAGGCGAGATGGCCGATCTGGATCGACTGGAAAGACTAGCCCGGACGATCAAAGATGGTTCGCTCTGTGCACTGGGACAGACTGCCCCCAATCCTGTTTTGACCACGCTACGATATTTTCGAAAAGAGTATGAAGAGCACATTGAACTGGGCCAGTGTTCCGCTTTTGTATGCAGTAAACTGATCAGCTATCACGTTGATGCTGAGCGATGTATCGGTTGTGAAGCCTGCGCCAAATCCTGTCCGGTGAGCGCCATCAGCGGCGAGAAGAAAAAGGCTCACCTGATCGATCAGCAGTTGTGCATTCATTGCGGGGTATGTTTCAGTAAGTGTCCACAAGCGGCTGCCGCTGTCTATCGCCGTAGCGGCGGATTGACCCGATACGAAGAGCCACTGAAGAAGAAAAAGTGAAGCTGCCTGATGGGAGGCCATACACCTTGAAGCTGACGATAGACGGAAAACAGGTAATCGGTGAGAAGGGGAAAACCGTGCTGGAGTGCGCTCTGGAGCACGGAATAGAAATCCCCCACCTGTGTGCACATCCGCATCTGGAGCCTTATGGCGCCTGCCGAATGTGTATCGTCGAAATCGAAGGCATGCGGGGTTATCCAACTTCCTGCACTACCCCGGCCACCGATGGCATGGTAGTTCACACGAACACTCAGGCGCTCCAGAACCTTCGCCGCGATATTCTGACGCTGATGATGCTGGAACATCCCAGTGCCTGCCTGACATGCCAGAGGCGCGAGATGTGCGAGCAGTACCGCCCCGAGGCGGAAAAGGCGGGGAGAACCACCGGATGTCATACTTGCAATAACAAAGATGTCTGTGAAGTACGGGCCCTCTCGAAGGAGATTGGCCTTTCGGATTTACCTGTCCCTCCGCAGTACCGCCATTTGCCCCTGGATCGGTCCAACCCCTGTATCGACCGTGACCTGAACCTTTGCATCCTCTGCGGCCGTTGTGTGCGCATCTGCAAACATCATCATGGCTGGGGGGTGATTGATTTCGTCAAGCGGGGCAGCAAGACGGTTATCGGCCAGGCATTCGGCAGATCTCTGGTGGATGCCGGATGTCAGTTCTGTGGCGCATGTGTGGATGTTTGTCCCACCGGAGCCATGGCAGATCGATACGCCAAATGGTACGGCAAGCCGGATTCATCTACCGATTCAACCTGCATGTTCTGCGGGGCTGCCTGCGCCCTGAAACTTGGGGAAAGCCAGGGGAAACTGGTCACTGCTGAAGCCCTCTACGGGGATTTCCCGATTTGCGTTTTGGGACGATTTGCCCTGCCTGAATTCTTGAACGCTCCTGACCGCTTGCGCGTGCCTTACGTGAGGGTGGGGAAGATACTGCGTGAAGTGATGTGGGAACAGGCCCTGAACACGGCGGCAGAGAAGCTCAAGGAATTCGTCGGCCCCGGTTTTGCCCTCATATGCGATCAAACCAGCCTCCTGGAAGATCGATATCTTTTCCGGAAATTTACCCGCGACGTGATGAAGTCGCCTCACTATATTGAGATTGCACCGGATGAACTTGGTGTCTCCTCCTTGTCCACTCTGCCAGATGGCGTGAAGGCGGCAATGCTCATGGGCAGCTTTATTGATCCGGCAGAACTAAAGGGGGTCGATCTTCTGATTGTTCAGGATATCTTCCCCAGTGCTTTGAGCGACCGGGCCGATATCGTCCTGCCCGTTGCAGTCTTTGCGGAAGTTGATGGCACAACCCACGATGGCACTGGCGTGCCGCGTCCTCTGCGCCGAGCCTGCACTCCAGCAGGACAGACTCTGCCGGAATGGCAAATCATCGCCCGGCTGGCCCAGAAAATGGATGCAGCTGGTTTTGATTATCCGTCAGTTGAGCCTGTTACCCAGGAGATGGGAATACCTGAGGCTCGATTATTCAGCGACAGAACTGAGGCACCCGTTCCATCGCTGGATCTGAGGCAGAGGCGTACTCATTTCCGGGGGCACCGAATCGATGCAAAGGTTTCTGCTTTGAGGGAACTACCTCTCGCAGTACAGAGTGATGTGGCAGCCGTACCTGTTGCGGCTGTCGCCCGGCGCGGGGAGGGTTTTGTCATCCTGCAAAAGAGCGAGATTGCGCCGAATGTGCATGAGATCGTGATTGAAGCGCCACACATCGCCAAAAAGGCGCTGCCCGGCCAGTTTGTTATCGTGATGACCGATGAAACTTCCGAGCGCGTGCCCTTCACCCTCTGCGACTGGGATGAGCAAAAGGGAACGATCACTCTGGTGGTTTTGGAGGTGGGACAATCCAGTCGCAAACTTGCTCTCACCCAGACTGGGGATAGACTCGCGCACGTGGCAGGTCCATTGGGAATTCCTCTGGAAATCAAACCTTACGGCACAGTTATGCTGGCAGGCGGATGCTATGGAATCGGGGCGATCCTGCTTATGGCCAGGAGTCTGAAGCAGGCGGGCAACCGGGTTATCGGAGTAGTGGAAGCTCGCAGCCACTACAGCCACTATTATGCAGACAAGCTTTCGGGCGTCTGCGATCAATTGGTCCAGACAACAACGGATGGCTCCCTGGGCATCCGCGGCCATGCGGTTGATGCCATCATCCAGAGGCTCAAAGATCAGGAAAGTGTCGATCTGGTGGTGGCTGTGGGATGTCCGTTCATGATGATGATCACGTCCAAAGAAACGCAGCCATTCGGAGTCAAAACGATGGTGGCACTCAATCCTATTATGCTGGACGGCACCGGCATGTGCGGAGCCTGCCGCGTAACGGTGGGCGGAGCTACCCGGTTTGCCTGCGTGGATGGGCCTTTCTTTGATGGACACCAGGTGGATTGGGAAGAACTAAGGGATCGGCGTGTGGCCTATCGCAATGAGGAGATCGACGTGGTCGGGCATACTGCACCGGTCGTGCCTCACCCTTCCGGTCATCGCTGCCAGTGTGTATAAGATTTTCAAGGTAACCCCAGCAATATCAGCGAATTCATATCGAGGAATAGAGTAATCGATGGCCAAAAATGCCATTCCCAGACAACCCATGCCGGAGCAGGCCCCGGAAGATCGGCGGCGTAATTTCGACGAAGTCCCCTTCGGCTATACGGAAGAACTGGCCCAGTTGGAGGCCAGCCGTTGCCTCCAGTGCAAAAAACCCCGTTGTGCAGAGGGCTGTCCGGTCAACATCAATATCCCCAGCTTTATCGGCCTCATCAAGGAAGGCAGATTTCTGGAAGCGGCCTGGAAGGTCAAAGAGCAGAATGCCCTTCCGGCAGTATGCGGTCGAGTTTGCCCCCAGGAAGAGCAGTGCGAGAAAGGGTGCGTTCTGGGTATCAAAGGCGAATCGGTGGCCATTGGAAGGCTGGAACGTTTTATCGCCGATTATGAACGACGCAGCGGCAACATCAAACTTCCTCCCATGGCTCCCAAGACCGGCAAGAAAGTGGCAGTGATAGGCTCAGGTCCCGCCGGACTTACGGTTGCCGGCGATCTGATCAAGCTGGGACACGCCGTGACGGTATTCGAGGCTCTGCAGGAACTGGGTGGAGTGCTGGTTTACGGGATACCGGAGTTTCGTTTGCCCAAGGAAATCGTGCGGGCAGAAACGGACTACCTCAAGCAGCTCGGCGTTGAATTCGTTAAGGATTTCGTGGTGGGCCGCAACCGAACCATACCCGAACTGATGGGGGAAGACGGTTACGCTGCCGTGTTCATCGGCACAGGGGCTGGCCTGCCGTCATTCCTGGGAATTCCCGGAGAAAACCTGGTCGGCGTCTATTCGGCCAACGAGTACCTCACCCGTTCCAATTTGATGAAGGCATATCTGTTCCCTCAGTATGATACCCCACCCATCCGGCGTCAGCGGATTGCTGTGGTTGGCGGCGGAAATGTGGCCATGGATTCGGCGAGGACAGCGTTGCGCCTGGGGTCGGAATCAATTATCGTCTACCGCCGCGCTCGGGAGCAGATGCCGGCTCGGGGTGAGGAAATTCACCATGCCGAACAAGAAGGCGTGCAGCTAATGTTGCTCAACAATCCCACCCGCATCGTCGGGGACAAGAACCATCGAGTGGTGGGCATGGAATGTGTCAAAATGGAACTGGGAGAGCCGGATGATTCCGGACGTCGCCGTCCCATCCCGATGAAGGGTTCCGAGTTTATTATCGACCTCGATGCTGTGGTCATCGCCGTTGGCAATGAGCCCAACCCCCTCATCCCTCAGAGCATGCCTGAACTCAAGATCAGTAAGCGGGGAACGATTGTGGTAGATGAGGGAACGATGCAGACCTCTGTCCCTGGCGTCTATGCAGGAGGCGATATCGTCTCCGGGGCAGCAACAGTCATCAGTGCAATGGGCGCAGGCAAGCGCGCCTCATCCGCGATGGATGCCTATCTGAAAGGCCGATAAAAGAAATCTCTCGATGCCGGCCAGCGGCTCTTGATAAATATAGCCCCGCTTTAACTTCTGGACTCTAATGATTTGACCTCAGTCAGCAACGCTTCCATGGCGTCGTCTTCGCCGGAAATAATGAGAACATCGTTAGCTTTGATCACTTCTGACGAATCCGGAGCAATGATCACCTCTTTTCCCCTCTTGATGAGGAGAACCGCTATCCCCCGCCGACCTTTACGGCCCAACCCCAGATCTCCCAAAGACTTGTTGGCGAAATGCAGGGCCTCACCCAGCCTGGCGATCCCGTATCCGGGAGAAACGGGCATGTAGTCCACAACATCGGGAAGGATGATCTCGTGAGCCACTCTAGCCGCCTTCTCTCGCTCGATATAGATGACCCTGTCTGCGCCAATTTTCTCCAGGATAGAGCCATGAAGTTCGTTTTCAGCTCGGGCGATCACGTGGCGGATCCCGAGCTTCTTGAGCAAGAGGGTGGATAAGATATTGCTCTGGATATCCGATCCAATGGCCACAATCCCTATCTTGAAATTGCCTACTCCCAGTTTCCTGAGTATAACTTCATCGGTGGTATCTGCCTGAATCGCATGGGTGATGTGAGAGGACACAGCCTGGACGTGCCTTTCCTCTTTGTCCAGGGCTAATACTTCATGTCCCATGTTAAAAAGAACTTCAGCCAGGTAGGAACCGAATCGTCCCAGACCAATCACGACCACTTGCCTTTTCATATGACCTCCTATCCGATCCTTACCGTATCATGAGGATAACGATGGGTGCTGGGTTTCTCCCTTTGCACCAGGGTGAGCGCCAGGGTGATGGGCCCAAGTCTACCGATAAACATGGTGAGGATGATAATGACCTTTCCAGCTCCTGACAGCGCGGGGGTGATGCCGGTAGAGAGCCCCACTGTGCCAAAGGCAGAGACTGTCTCAACAAGAAGCGTCAGAAAGCGAAAGTCCTCAACGATGGTGAGGATCAGCACCACCACGCAAACCAAAGCCAGAGAGAGCATCGCCAGCGCCAGCGCCCGGTATACGTTTTGAACCTGGAATTCCCGACCGAAAGCTCCCGCATTTTCTTTTCCGGTAAGGGAACTCCACATCGTAGCAGTGAGCATCCCAAACGTGTTGACCTTTATACCGCCGGCAGTTGATCCCGAAGCCCCGCCGATAAACATCAGAATAACGGTAAAGAAGAGAGTATATTCGGCTGCCATCCCCATATCGATAGCCTGGAATCCTGCCGTTCGCGGTGTGACAGATTGAAAGAAAGAAACCAGGAGCTTATCACCAAAGCTAAGAGGGCCCAGCGTTGCAGCTCCGGAATACTCGGTAATCAGTATCACAATGGTTCCCAGCCCCACGAGGGCAAGGGTAGCCACGATCACAATCTTGCTGTCAAGGGGGAGTCGGCTGAATTTCCAGGTCTTGCCAAAGTCGGCTATCACCATGAAACTGATTCCGCCAAGGATAACAAGGCCCGCGGTAACCAAGAGAACCAGCGCGTCTTTTTGATAAGGGATCAGGCTCTGAGAGCCTCCCACAACAGCAAATCCGGCGTTGTTGAATGAGGAAACCGATTGGAATATGGAGTGCCAGAGAGCCGTCCAGAAAGGACTTTCCTCAGAAAACCGAATGAAAAAAAGCGCTGCCCCGGTTCCCTCTATCAGCAGCGTGATCAACCCATACATTTTGACCAGCCGAACAATTCCTCCAGCCCTGACACCTCCCAACGATTCGGCAATAATCAGCCGCTGGCGCAAACCGATCCTCCTGCCCAGTGCAATCAGCAAGATGGTAGCACTGGTCATGAAACCAAAGCCGCCAATCTGGATGAGGATCAAGATGACGAGTTGCCCAAAGGGGCTAAAGTGTGCAGCGGTATCTGGTATGGTATTCAAGCCAGTTACACACACAGCAGAGGTGGCAGTGAAAAGAGCATCCACAAAAGGAGTGAATTCACCGGCCTTACTGGAGAACGGCATC
>JAQTRE010000049.1 GCA_028711995.1 Dehalococcoidia bacterium
ATGTTGGCGCTTGTTTTGGCGCTAAATTCGACCCGCCAGCCGATTCACTCAGACTTTAAACTTCGCAGCATAATATCAGGGTGACTCAATCAGAATTCCGATACCGGCTTTTTGCAGGGACGCCATGGATGGATGCCATTGCGGCAAAAAGCAGGGTGGATCAAGAATACCTGAAGAAGGCCAAAGGGCTGACTACCAGCCAGAGAATGGTTGTCATGGATGCTCCCGGCGGCGTGGATATTCTCAGCGTTTGGGAATGGGATGACGGTAAGGTAGTGAAGCACAGCCGACAGGAGAAGCCTGCCCCCAGCGAGTGGCGTAGCTTGAAGAATGAGGAGCCATACAATTCTACTACCATGGGCACCTATAAAAACCTGTCCAAGATGGCTAGGGGAGAAATGAATGCCCAGGTTGCCATGGCGAAGGGGCTGTATGCCGTTCACGGGAATATGCTGAAGATATTTCCCAAAATGGGTAAATTTAGCGCTTTCACGGATTTGGTGAAGACTATCCCTTGCGAATACTAGCTCATGCTCGAAGCACGAAATAGCGGAGGTAGCTTCCCTTCCTTCTCCAAGATTGAGAGTGAGGGGGGGGGGCTTGCTCTCGGTCGTAAGCGGCGTTGCTCAGGACTTGATCAGAGGTTCCCTAGAGGACGTAATTCTTGGCCGCACAGCACAAGTAAAAACTTCGGATAAATATCCATGTTGAGGATAATCCCCGGCCCGAAATGATTTGCATGGGGCCATCAGCCGACGAGCAAACCACCCCCTTCAACTTACCTCTGGGCTCCGCTTACACGGCACCTGACTGCAACGGGATGCCGCACCATCCTTTCTCCACATAGGTCATCATGTTGTCCAGGGGAATGATACGTCCGTCAGGAAGGAAGAGCCGCCCGTTGCTATGGGCATGCAATCCGTAATGTATCGTAGCTCCCGCTTGGGTTAGATAACCATAGAAAGTTCTGGATGAGGCGGCTAGCATCAAGTCCACAACGCCATTTTTGGATTGGAGGTTGAAGTGCCATCGGACCGGCACCTGCATTTTCGTCTTGGGGTCTATCCACCACTCCAGCTCATCGAGGGATATGTTGCTCTTTCCGTTCTCGGCAAAAGGAATTTCCTTCCCATCGACAACGACATTGCTGTACGTTCTTCCCATGGAGGGGAAGTAATAAATGAAGATTCTCACGGAGTCGCTTGCCCACCATACCCAATAGTAGGCCTGCTCGGTGAGAGTCTGTGCAAGGTCCCAGGCCGGTTGGGTGAATTTCTCCTGTACTCCAAAGCCCTTTTTCAGGGTATATGTCTTGCCTTGGGCAGTGATCGTGCCTTCCACCCACATCGGCTGCTCGTAACCGGCCACGCCGTTCTTGGCCAGATCAGTATATTTTCCCTTGTGGTAAGCGGCATCCCCTAACCCGCCCAAGGTCAAGTTGCAGTCCACTCCCATGTGCTCTCCCTTAACTTCCCAGTACGGTGGGCGGCAGATGTGCTGGCGGTTGCCCAGTTGCCAGATCACCTCATCCTTTGTCTGCCGTACTTCGCCTCCGGTCCAATGATCCATGGCCCACGTGCGGTTGCCGATGAAATCATTATTATGCATCTTCCCCGTCTGGCCTTTGGGTTCGACCAGAAAAGTGGTTTGCCCTTTGAAAATGTCATCCACTTGCCATGGTCCTTGCCGTCCGCCACCGGCACGGAAAATGCAGGTCACGAGCGATATGTCGTGTTCCTCGCATTCGCCCAGGACCATGAATCCGCAATTCTCAAAATAGGACTGTCCCTTGGGCAATTTGTCTTTGTAGCTCAGTTGGTCTTCCAGCGTGACATTTGTTGCCGCTTTCCTTTGATTTGTCATGATCCCCCCTTTTTTGATTGCGTCTTCAGATTGCCATTCTCTGATTTTATAGTCTGGCGATGACCAAGGCAACTACGACAGGCGCTTCAATCCGGCGTGATAGCGGTCGCAGAGATCAGCGTAAAGCTGCATTGCCAGATGAGTCATCTTTCTGTCGTCGTCATTGAGCGCTCTGACGGGCTTGGCCGGATTGCCCACGTATACTTTTCCCGAAGATAACGTCTTATTGAAAGCTACCACTGCTCCATCGCCGATCACTACCCAGGTTTCCACTTTCGAGTGAATGGAAACGATAGCGCCTATCCCCAGTCTGACGTGAGAAGCAATTTCCGAACAGTGCACAACGGCTCCGTGTCCCAGGATTACATCAGAGTCGATTGTGCAGGTCTCCCCCGGAGGCGCATGAATGATGCATCCTTCCTCAACGGCGACTCTATCACCGATCTGTATGCTGCCGTAGTCGCCTCTCAGAATAGCGCCTGCTCCAACAAAGCAGTTGGCTCCGATCACCACATCGCCGATGATCTGGGCGCTCTCGTGGATGTGAGCTTTGGGATTGATGTTCGGCTTCTTGCCTTCAAAACTATAGATACTCAAGAATTCCCCCTTCTGTGGCAGGCAATCTTCCAGTCCTCTTGTTGAATATCGCAGGATAGGTTCTAGCCCATGTCATCCTCCGCCGGATTCTTGTCAGACAAATAGCTTGATGATCATCCAAGCTGCCAGGCCCACCAGAATTACCGCGAGTACTCGCCGTAGCGTGGGGATGCTGGTCTTTAGCGATATGCTGGGGCCGATTCGCGCCCCGATGAAAGCGGCTGCCGCCAGCGGCAGGGCCACCCAGATATCGAAGGGATCGCCCCCTGCTAAATGTCCCACAAATCCGGTAGTGGCTGCCAGTCCCACATAAGTTGAGGATACCCCGATGGCAATCCGCATGGGACAGCCGAAAAGGAGCGCCAGCAGCGGCAGGACGAAAAGCCCTCCGCCCACGCCGATCATTCCGGCAATGAACCCGGCCAGCGTCACAACAGGTATTACCAGCAGGTCTATTCGGTATTCGAAACCACCGCATGTCCTGTCCCATGTCTTGATCCGGGGCATGAAGGCGGGCGCTGTTCCTTCATTGCTCACCGGGCGTAGCATAAACACGGCGGCAATCATCAGCACAACGGCAAAGGTGATCTTGAGAGCCGACACGCTGATCCATTGAGCTACGAATCCTCCCGCAAAGGATGAACCCAGAGACGGGATCGCCACCGCGAGAAGGAGTCTCCAATCGACAGTCTTGCTGCGTCCAAACACAAGGGTCGCCGATATGCTGGCCAGCATGATCATGAAAAGGCTGGTGGTGGATGCCTCGTGCATTCCCATTCCCACCGCCAAGAGGATCGGAACATAGGTCGAGCCACCTCCCTGGCCTACCATGGAGAAGGGTATTGCCAGCCCTCCGGCCAGCACACAGGCGATAATGATTTCCCATAGGGGCATCTTTTGTCTCTATCCCGATCCGCGTATCGCAGGCGACTTGGGAATCACCGGTCATATCCGGAACAGGGGATGCAATGGGGCTCGCCGTTGGCCATGCGTACATAGCGCTCAAAGACATATTCTCCGCACTTGACACATTTGGACTTGTTGAACGATCCTTTAACCCGTTTGAACCGGTATTCCGGGAGCTTCTCAATCTTGAAGACCTTCTCATCCGGCTGCGCGTCCGTCCAGCCCATTGCCTTGTCGGTGATATCAGCAGGGATTCCGGAAGGTTCCACACCGCGCTTACGATAAGCGAAGAATTCCTGTTTACCGAACTCATCCACAAAATCGGCCTTCAGCGACAACCGAATGGCTCCCTTTTCGGGATGATAGAAGACGGCTGCCAGCTTGCCCCAGAAGGTCTTCTCCATCAGCGACTTGCCGTAGGTAGCCCCCGTAGCCACCTGAATACCATCCATTAAGCATGTCTGTGGATGGCCGATCCCTAACTCCGGAATGACAAAGAACCCGTGGTCTTTTTCATGCTCAACCCCCAATTCCTCCATTGCCCGTTTACCCATGCGATAGCCCAATGGCATAAAGGGACAGAGATGCCCGTGGAACTCAAATGCCCATTCCGGTGGTCTGGTATTCATTTTCGATTCCCCCTGTTCCGTGTTACCCAGCGTCATGAGTTCGGGACTCTGGCCATGGGATCTTAATTGTGAAGACATTCTGGCAGACTGGCCGGGCGAAGTCAACCTGTTCACACTTATGCGTAGAGCCTACGATCAGTCTAATTCCCGGGCGAAAGAATGCCTGTCACTTTTTCCTGAAAATTCTTGAAGAATTCGGAATCGTAGTTCTCGATGTTTCCCTCATCGCAGAGTTTGGCAATCTCAGGGTCTATCGGTATCTGTCCCAGCATCGGGCCTCCGGCGATCCTGGCCATTTCAGCAGCCTTGCTCTGACCAAAAAGATGAATGTTCTTGCCGGTCTCGGGTATCAAGAAATAGCTCATGTTCTCGACCACTCCCAGGATGGGGACGTTCATCTGCTGGGCCATTTTCACTGCCTTGCGTACCACCATCGCGGTGAGGTCCTGGGGTGTAAAGACAAGGATCACTCCGGAGAGGGGTATTGATTGCATGATGGTCAGCGGGACATCGGCGGTTCCAGGTGGCAGGTCGAGCATCAGATAATCGAGTTTGCCCCAGAGAACATCTTCCCAGAATTGGGTGATCGTTTTTGCGATCAAAGGCCCGCGCCAGATCACGGCATCGTCTTCGTTGGGCAGTAGAAAATTCATCGACATGATCTCGATTCCTGTCCTGGAAACCAGAGGCAGGAGGCCTGTCTCACTGCCCCACGGACGATCTTTGATGCCGAACATCATGGGGATGCTGGGACCGGTAATATCGGCATCAAGGATGCCGACCTTCTTGTCCTGTCTGGACATTGCCAGCGCAATGAGGCCGGTCACCAGAGACTTGCCCACTCCGCCCTTGCCGCTCATCACGGCAACCACCTTGTCGATCTTGTTGATATCCTTGGGCGTGGACTCCTCAAAATTCACCGCCACTTCACTGATGCCATCCAGGCCTTGAAGCTCGATTTGAACGGTTCCCCTGATCCAGTTCTGGACATCTTCCGCTATGGCTGCCTTGGATAGGGACAACTTCATCCTACTGCCGTTTATTTCCACATCACGTAGCAGATTCATTTGAATCACACTACGTTTGACGCCGGGGACCATGATTTTCTCCAGCGCCTCCTCGACTTGTTCTCTTGTAACCATCGGTGTTTCTCCTTTCAATAAAAACAGGAAGGTCTCTGATTCAGTGCTATCAATGATCTGTTGTGCTGCTGAGGCAGAAGCTCCTTAATGGACTTCCATTGAATACTCAAGCTGCCGGTTAAAGTTCTGCATCTTAAACGTGACCTTTTTCCCCTCAAGCAGATATTTCTCGTACTTGCTACGAAGCCTGGGGAAATCCGCCGACTCTAGAAAAAGCTTAAGCGTCTCCAGTTTCTGCTGGAGATATTCGTCCCCTGCACTTTTCCCGAGTAGCTCTCGCAATGCTCGATCGTACTCCCTTTTGGCCAGAGTCTGAATACAATCGGTGAGATCGGGCTCAAACTCTATCTCCAATCCTTCAACCTCACGGCAAAGTAATTCTGTTTCCCGCATTGTTCATGAAGAAAATATCGCCGAACTCCCTGGAAAGCCAGGCCGAGGCCGGGAATCCGGTGCAATGTGAAACCCCCAGTCGTTGAATGCCGATATCCTGCAAGTCGGCCACCGTCATGATGAGCCGCTCTTCGGTGGCCCGGATAAGGTGAGTGCCACCCAGAACACAGTGGACCAGCTCTTCCGAGGTGATTTACTGGAAATGCCGGATGGTATTGACGATTCCCCGATGGGCGCAGCCGAGGATGATTACCAACCCCAGCTCTGTCTTGACCGCTAGCGCTAGATCATCCGGCACAGTATCGGGGCGAAGTTTCCCATTTTCCTTCACAAACAAATCAGAGTCGATCTCTTCATAGTCGGTGACCAGTGGGACTTCTCCCGAGGTCACGATGTTCTCGGTGATCCATACCGGCTCAGCAGTGAGATTAAATCGAGCTCCCAGGCTTTCCAACTCTTCTCTCACCAGGGGAATCCCGATATATCGTTCCGGCCTATTGGGTCGGACATTGTATTTGGACTCCCAGATAGCCGGGTGGGCGATAATTTCGATCTCTCCGCCATTCCTTCGTAGAACCTCCTTGAGTCCCCCGGTATGATCGAAGTGGCCGTGGCTGAGGACAATCCTGTCGATGGTGGCAAAGTCGATCCCAAGGAGCGGAGCGTTGGTGATGGCAGAAAGTCCCGGTCCTCCCGTATCAAGCAGGATTCTCATTTCGTCGGCTTCAACCAGTATACTCTGGCCCCACTCACCGAGGCAACCTGCCTGGGCTGTATTTTCGCTCAAGGTTGTAATTCGAACGCTCATCTCTTTGCCTCCGCATTGCTAATTTGTTGCCACTACTGGCTGGCTAATCCGCTCCTGAACCGTGCCTCAGATCACTTATTAGGAAACCCCCGATATCGTCGAGGGCAGACCCACGGCAGGAGGAATGCTGCGCCAGTTAATCAGAGGTCCCTTAATAGTCACACTTTACCGAGGCCACCAGTTGCCCGAAAGCGTTGAACCCGGCCATTTTGGGAAACACTTTGATCATGTCCCCATGAAGTATGTATAGTTTCTTTGCCATGGCTTCCTGAGACGTGACTTCGCCTCTGGCGACCTTGGATAGATTTTCATAGGTGCCTAAGGTGGTGGAGATGAGGCCCTCTTCATTCTTCAAGTTCCGCCATTCGCTGGGGGCGGGTTTCTCTTGACGTATGGTTTTGACCACCTTTCCTTCGTTCCATTCCCAGATCAGGAGAATATCCACACCTCCCGGGGCATCCATGATGATCGATCTTTGCTTGGCTGTCAGCGTTTTGGCCTTCTTCAGATACTCCTGGTCTGTCCGGCTCTTTTCTGTGATGGCATCTACCCACTCCTGAGTTTGGTATCTCATGTTAGCCCCCTTTTAAAATCTTTATTGAAGTCCATAAGGAAAGACAAATCGGCTGCTATCGAACATTCTCAACCCATCGCTTATGTGGCGACCATGGTCATGCTGTTAGTATAAACCTTTCGTCAAGCTATCGCTTCCCGAACTCCGCTCATGCCGGATTCCTGTGGGTGAGGCATGCATATTCATGCAACGTCACCGCAATCCACCTGCTATTTGCCTGATAGTATTTTGTCCAAAATCTTGGCCTGCCGCTTGGCAATGGAGACAAGAGTTAACATCGGCGGCCGCCCCAGGTCCTCGGGGACGACACTGGAGTCACAGCAGTAGAGATTCTTGATCGATGTCTGGAGATTGGAATCCAGCAGCGTGCCCACTCTGACGGTTCCGCCGGGATGACCCATCACAATCTGGCCGGGAATGATATGATACGGATCGCAGCCAGCCTTGACCAGTATCTTCTCCGCCATCACCCGCGCATAGTCAAAACGAAGAAGGTCTTTCTCGGTATACTTTTTACTGATCTTGCCCTCCTGTAGAAAGACCCTCCCGGCAAAATCATCGCCGATCTTGCACATGACCTGCATCCCCCGGCCAAAATGAAACAGATCGCGCAGATGCTTGGACTGCAACATTTGCACCCAGTAGGTCAGCCGGATTCCATATGCATTGGCAAAAAACACCCCGTGCTCCTCATCAAACCAGCCGGTATCAATTCCCAGTTCCCCCTTTCCCCCGACCCCTTCTTTAACAAAACCCATTATCGGAAGCGTCGGGTCCCCCAGAAAAGACCTGCCGGCCTCGGAGATGCCGGATCGCTGCATGATACGGGCGCTGCCCATCCCTCCCGCGGAGGAAACCGCTATCTTGGCGTAGACCTCGTAATCCTGACCTCCTTTGCCCCTGGCCCTCATGCCGCCCGCCATGCCATTTTCCACGATCGCATCCCTGACGGTCACATTGGGGAGCACTGTGGCGCCGTGTTCTTCCGCATCCCGGATAAACTCCACGGCTGTCCATTTGGCTCCTTGGGCACAGCCGAAATTACACCTCCCGCAGCCGAACTTGCACTTGGCAGGATCGAAGAACCTGTCCAGCCTTTGCCAGGGATACCCCAGCTCCTGAGCCGCCGCCATCATCCGCTTGACTCCGGGGGCAACCAGATTATCAGGAACTTTGTTGACCCGGCAATCCTTCTTGGTCTCAGCGATCTCTTGAGTGATATCAATGCCGTATTTCTTCCACATCTCGATGTTCGGCTCGGCACATGCGCCGGTATACACCAGAGAACCTCCCCCAACGCACTTGGCTGAGAATACCACCGAACCATCGTTTTCCACGGTCTTCAACTGTCCCCTGTTCTCCACCGCCTTGGCAAAGGCCAGTGGGTTTCCCAACTTCTTGACCCAGGGTCCTTTTTCCAGGACAATGACCTTCTTGCCTTTCTTGGATAGGTCTCTGGCTATGCTGGCCCCGCAAGGCCCGGATCCGGCTATGACAACGTCAGCTTCCAGTCGTATCGGTTTCTTGGCCATTTTCTCCTCCTTGAGTAATATCTCTTTCAAAGGCCGGTTTTGGACCTTTTGAAGACCGGGTAGTCCAGGAATGTCTGGTGGCGCCCTGACTCGATCATCGGCTTAAAGTCTCACATCGTCATACGTCCATCTACTGGCATCCGTGCTCATGCTCATGACAGGCGCTGCCGCTGGATACAAGAGTCCCTTTCAGATGTTCCAGAACAGCCTTCTGGGGGTCCATCGCCTTGGCTCCCATGACCACTGTGACTCCGCGCTCGGTAAAGAGGTCAATCGCCCTTCCCCCCATTCCACCTGCGATCACCACGTTGACTCCCTTCTCTGCCAGCCAGACCGGCAGAGCGCCGGGTTGATGTCCGGGAGAGGCGACAATCTGTTGATTTGTGACGGTCTTCTTCTCCACATCCACATCAATCAAGGCAAACGATTCGCAATGACCGAAATGCGGATCCAGCACGCCTTTGGTTACCGGGATTCCATATTTCATTCTTTTTCCTCCACTTTGATTTCGTATTTGGGTTGTCCTTCTTCCAGATGGACAAGGATTTTTACCCTCTTCCCATCGGAAAGATACTTCTCAGATTCATCGCGCACCTGCGCCAGATCGGGCGATGTCAGAAATGCCCGAACCACCTCAAATCTCTCTTTCAAGGGTCTTTCATCGTCCCCCTTCAGCATTTGGCGCATACAAATTCCGTATTCTTCCTCAACCAGGCATTTGGCGCACCTTCCGGGCATTTCGAAGGTGGTGTATCCCGGTTCAAGCTCAATCGGTTCCAAATCGATTTTACCCCCTTCGGCACGCTTCTCCGGCATTGTGTCTCCTTTAGTTCGTCAATCGTCCGGTTATTGTTTCCCAGAGCACGTTTATTTGCCGTGAAACATCGTTTTGACGGTATTCCACCACAGGAAGCCCTTGAATCATCGCTTCGGTCACCGTGTTATCAAAAGGAATCTGGGCAGCTACCTCCACGTTCTGGCTGTGGCAGTAGCGCACGATTTGATAGGTATTGTAATCGTTGCTATCACACTTGTTGATGCATGCCATAGCCGGGACTCCAAAGTGGCGGCACACGCCAAGAACGCGCTCCATGTCATGGATGCCGGAAAGTGTCGGTTCGGTTACCAGGACAGCCAAAGATGCTCCGGAGAGGGAAGAGATCACCGGGCAGCCGATGCCCGGTGGGCCATCGCTGATGATCAAGCTCGATCCTTGCTTTTCGGCCAGTTCCCTCGCCTGTTGTCTGACCAGCGCCACCAGCTTTCCGGAGTTTTCCTGAGCGATCCCCAGTCTGGCATGAACCAGCGGGCCGTATCGGGTATCGGAGATGAACCAGTGCCCGGCCATATTCTCTCTCAGAGCGATGGCCTGCACGGGGCAGAGGTGAGCGCAAAATCCACACCCCTCGCATGAAACGGAGTCCACCTTAAAATCCTTGATCGCCTCGAAGCGGCACATCTCCTGGCATAAGCCGCATTGGATGCACTTCTGGCTATCGATCTGGGCCGCCTGCCCGCTCCAGAACTCTTGCTTCTCTCTGGCAACGGGCTGCAGCAGAAGATGGAGGTCGGCCGCGTCCACATCACAGTCCGCCAGCACCTTGTCCTTTGCCAGCGCAGCAAAAGAGCCGACGATGCTGGTCTTTCCGGTGCCGCCTTTACCGCTTAGGACTACAATCTCTTTCATTCACCATCTCCCCAATTGCATCGAAAAGTCGCAGGAAGCTGTCCTTCCATTCTGGTTTTCCTTCCACCAGCGGTATCCCTTGTGAGCAAAGATGGGCGATGCTTGTATCGAGGGGAATAGTCAGTAAAATCGGGATATCCTCCTTCCGGCAGTATTCTTCCACCTTCTCATCGCCGACTCCGGCACGGTTGACGACTACCCCACAGGGGATTTTGAGCATCCTGACGGTTTCCACCGCCAGAGCGAGGTCGTTCAACCCGAATGGCGTCGGCTCAGTGACCAGCAGGCAGAAGTCGCTGCCCTTCACCGATTCGACGACCGGACAGGAAGTTCCCGGCGAGACATCGATAATAGCTATCCCATCGTGACTGGTTCTGGCTTTCACCGCGCGGATGACGGGTACCGCCATTGCCTCCCCTACGTTCAGTCTTCCCTGCACGAATTGGATGCCGTCCGAATGCCCCCACTCCACTACGCCGATCTCCCGATTCTCCTCGGAAATGGCTTTCTCCGGGCAGAGATAACTGCAAGCGCCGCATCCGTGGCAAAGCGGCGCGAAAACCAGCGCAGTCTTGGGGAAAACCACAATGGCGTGATAGGCGCAGATTTCAGCACACCGGCCGCAGTAGGTGCACTTTGCCTCGTCGACTTTTGGGGTCGGGATACAGACGGCTTGGCTCTCGCTGATGATAGGCTTAAGGAAGATGTGATCGTTGGGCTCCTCAACATCGCAATCGAGAAGTTGTACCCTCGTATTCTCTTTGAGAGAAAGGGCAAGGCTGGTCGCCACCAGTGTTTTGCCGGTTCCCCCTTTTCCGCTGGCAATCGAGATAATCATTCTACTCCCTTACCATTCCGCTTCCGCACTTGGGGCAATTCACACCATAGCACGGTATCCCTTTTTGGTGGGGTACTTTTTCCCCGCAGGCAGGACAGACGCAATTGCCGCCGGGACCGGAGCCGGGGCGGCTGCCTCCCATCCTTCCTCCTCGCGGACCTCTTCCTTTTGGAGGTCCCGTTCCGTCTCCTTTAGGCATCGCTATCACCTCCGATGCGATCCATGTTCATCTGCATCCCCGGCCTTTGAGGGGAGTCGTTCCTCCTGCTTTTCCAAAGTGATCGGCTACATTGGGCTGCAAACTGGCCTCGAGTTTGCCCGATTTATAAGCCCCAATCGCTTGCCTGACCTTTCCCGAAACTCCGGTGATGACCTTGATTCCGGCTGCAGCCAGAGCCTCATAAGCATTAGGGCCGCAGTTTCCGGTGAGCACCGCCTCGATCCCTTTACCGGCAATGGCTTGGGCTGCGGACGCTCCCGCTCCACCTCCGGCCACGGCGCTGGGATTCTCGATGGCCTCAAATGCCAGAGTATCGGGGTCGGCAATAACAAAATACCGGCACCGTCCAAATCGCGGATCGATGTCAGCATCCAGAGACAGATCATTAGACGTAATTGCAATTCTCATTTTTACTCCTTGCGTTTGGGCGTGCTTTCTTCAGTTCCCCGATGTTGACCTAAGTAACCTATGATCAAGTGGTGCAGGATTCTTCCTGCCGGGGGTCTGGGGGTGTCCCCCAGATTCTCTTCTCTTCCCCCAAGATTGGGGGACAGGGGGTTGATAGCACTTGATCAGAGATTCCCTAACTTGCTTTTGTTCGGCCAGCCTCGATATCACGCATCATGGCTTCGATTCGGCCAAGCTCTGCTTTCAAGGCATCGGCCTGACTCTTCAGCCAGTCAACTTCTCTGCCAGCTTGTGTACCCCGGAAGTACGCCGGTGTTTCTGGATACCGGCACCGCGGAAGGCCACCTCTTCCTCTGCCGATGTAAGGCCATGGTGGAGAGCCTCCTCTGAAACCCATTCCGGCACCTCTTCGATCTCTGAATCCTCTGCTGTATCCGTACACCATTTTCGACCTCCTTCTTTCAATCTCCTTTAAGGAAGCTCTGATTAAGCAGCGCAGCGCACTTTTCCTGCTGGGGTAGGGGTAGTTTCCCCAGATTCCTCTTCTTCCCTCAAGATTGAGTGATTGAGGGTTAGGGGATTGTTCAGGGCTTAATCAGAGCTTCCCTAAAGGATGTCTTGTTGAGCCAAGTTCAACCTCCATTGCAGCGTCTTGCTCCCTGGCGGCGTCTCCCGTGTTTGCTTGTTCCGCAGCCCAAGCCGGATGGTTGAAGCGGCGCTATATCCAATGTGCTGCAGGTGGGGCAAAGCTCAGGCGGTTGGTTCGCAGTGGATTCAAAAGGGACTTCCCATTCATGGCTGTTGGCGCATCGGAAGCGGCGTGGAGACATTTCGAAATTACCGCCCTCGATCCGTATGGCCTTTCCGTTCAGAAGGCCGTCGGCTATTTTCTGGCGGGCCGAGGAAAGCACTCTCTGAAAGGTGGGGCGTGAGATGTTCATCTTTTCGGCGCCAGCCTGCTGTTCCATTCCCTCCAGATCCTTGAGCCTTATGGCCTCGACTTCTTCCACAGTAAGGCAGACTTCCTGTAGCTCTCTCAGGGGTATTCCGGCGGGCTTGAAGTAGGTTACATCCGGGATGGAATCTACCCGACGACATTTTGGCGGTCTGGACATCTGTGATCCTCCATTATTATGAGCATATGCCCATAATTACAGTAGCGCAATATCAGAAAGATGTCAAGTAGAGAATTTTGCGCTGGGTTCAGGTAGAGGTGAGAGTTCTGAGGTTCCCTATTCTCTCCTGTCGAGAGGTTGCACTTCTTCCTCGAAATAGCGGTGAAAGCATCGGGGCAACTGGTGATAATCGATGCCAGCTATGGCATCCGAGAAGTCACGAGAATTGTAGGTATTCCAGAAGAGCACTACCTTATTCTGAAGCGCTTGCCTTTCTGCATTGTCGAGGAGGGCAGCCAGCGCCTTTGCTGTGTAGGTTCCTTCCAGTTTGATCCCTTCCGCTCTCTCGATCCGATCTGAAGCTTGCATTCCCTCTGCCGTATATAGGGCGTAGCTCTCTCCGAAAAAGTCGTGCCTGATCTCAACGTCATCTTCGGTAAAGTCCATACTGGGGAAAGAAGATGCCAGGGAACAAAGCAGGGAGTTTGTTTTTCGGATAAGCTCGATCATTCCTGTCTTGTTGACAAACTTCTCGCCGGTTACCCTCACAGCGATCACTCGAGTTTTGCTGTTGGCTGCCTTAAGCCCAAGTATTAATCCTGCGGCTGTGCCCATGGAACCTGAGGCAACGTAAATATAATCAGGCTCAGGAATTTCTCCTCTGGCGACTTGATCCTTGAACTCAAGGGCGGCATTGACGAAGCCCAGTACACCCAATGGGGAAGACCCGCCCATGGGGATGACCCGGGGGAATTGACCACTTCTCAATCTGTGCCGGAGACGCTGATAGCTAGCTGATAAGACGGCGAGTGGTGTATCGCATAATATAGGCGAGCATAGATGCAGATCAGCTCCGCAATGATAGCTCATGAGCAGATTGCGGCGGACAGAGTGGGCATTAGGCTGAGGTCTGAGCATAGAGATACTCCTCAGTCCCAATTGCTGGGCATAAACGGCTGTAGCCAGAGCGTGATTGGATCCGGCGGCACCGAAAGTCAGCACTTCCTTTGCCCCGGAGTGGAGGGCATCTCCCAGGAGAAATTCCAGTTTTCGCACCTTGTTTCCCCCGTAGGTTTTGCCGCTTAAGTCGTCCCGCTTAATATAGAGGTGGTCCAAACCTATCTGATGGCCCAGTTTGTCGAGTTTCTGGACCGGGGTTGGGAATTCGCCCAGGGCTATATGAGGAAGCGTGTTGATCAACGCCGGATGTTGCTCAAGTAATGGAATCATGCCATTCTTCCGGAACCACAAAAGAACACGCTCTGTCGTGGCCGTGAACGTGACGGAGGGTGTCCCTACAGATACTTGAGTGCCCAATGCTGCCTAAAAGTGGGGGTTAACCACCAGCCCTGCGGGGGTCTTGGGATAGAAATAGGTGGACTTTTGGGGCATTCGGGAGTCGGCCTCCGCAATAGCGATGACGGCGGATATGGGAACCGTATTGAGCAAAATAGCCAGTTGACCCTTCCCCGCATCAACTTCCTGCAGGAGCTTTGCCCCATTCGAGGAATATTCCAGACATTCCTTCTCTTTCTCGACCCCTTCGATTCCCAGCATCCCCTGCAGGATTACTGCATGGAGAAGGCTCACATCCAGATTCTTCCATGCCGCCGGTCTGTCTTTGGGCATCATGTCTCGCAGTTCAGCCGCATTTCGAGCCTTGAGCAGAAGGCAGCTTCCTGCCTCCAGGCCGTAAATGCCGAACGCGATGCTATCGGTCCCGGCTTCTTTCAAAGCTTCCTGCCATTTAGTCATGCTTACAGACACATCAGGCGAGGTGGATTTGAGCACCTGGGTATGGAAGCGCTCATTGAGTTGATCCTTGAGTCTGGCTAATTTTTCCGGCTTGAGATTCTTGACCAGACGGTGAGTAGGCATGATGACCAGACCGGGATCAGCGGAGCTGATGAGCGTCATCATGATAAAATTGTAAGGCTCGTTAGGATTGGCGCCAGGCGATTTTTTGAGCTGTTCCTCTCGATAAGCCAGTGCCGTGGTGTATCGGTGATGGCCATCGGCGATGTAGATCACCTTCTGGGCAAAGACCCGGGATACTTCTTCCACTACGTCCTTTGCGGTCACCGCCCAGAGATTGAAAGTCACTCCGGCATTATCGATGCCGGTAGCCTGGGGTTTATCCCAATTGGTCCCTTTGAACATCAAGCGCAAATCCAGTTTGCCCGCGTCGAAGACGCCCATAATGGGGCTCAGATTCGCGTGGCAGGCTTTCAGGAGTTCCATCCGGTCTGCAATCGGCCCCTTCATCACCACTTCCGTGGGTCGGATCAGTCCGGTACCGAACTCCTCCAGCCTTATGGCAGCAATGAGCCCCAGATAGCTCCTGTAGCCTGTCTGGAGCGGAACGCGATGTTCAACCAGATAAAATGCGGGGGACTTTTCCTTGACCAGAATGCCTTCTCCCAGCCAGTCGTTCAGGGTTTTGGAAGCACGGGCATATTTGCTCGACTGGGCGTTATCCCCGGGCAAGTCCAGCCCGAATTCCAGCCGGATGAAATTGTGCGGGTTTCTCTCATGATAGGCGCGCTGCTGCTCCGGGCTGATGACATCATAGGGAGGCGTGATAACCGAAGTGAGGTCGCTGAATTTTTGCGGGTTGTACCGGAGACCCCGGAACGGAAGAACCTCTGCCATTTTTCCTATACCCCCAGATACTTCTGAATTGCCGCCTTTTGAATCCGAAATACCTCCGAGATTCCCTTTTCGGCCAGGGTGAAGAGCGTATCCATTTCACTCCTGGAAAAGGCTTTTCCTTCTGCAGTTCCCTGCACTTCGATGAACTCGCCGGCGTCATTCATCACAATGTTGAAATCGACCTCCGCGTGCGAATCCTCTTCGTAGCACAGGTCGAGCAATTGAATCCCGTTGACAATACCGACGCTGGTAGCTGCCACTGCCCCTTTCAGACAAGCCAGATTTTCTCCCCTGTTTCGCAGAGTCTGAATGGCCTGGGCCAGGGCTACATAGGCGGCCGTAATAGAAGCGGTTCTCGTTCCGCCATCTGCCTGAAGAACATCGCAATCGATGGTGAAAGTCCGTTCTCCGAGTGCTTTAAGATCAACTACCGATCGGAGCGAGCGGCCGATGAGTCGCTGGATTTCCTGTGTTCGCCCACTCACCTTTCCGGCGGATGCTTCCCGCTGTGAGCGAGTATGAGTGGATCGCGGCAACATCCCGTATTCCGCGGTGATCCATCCGGATCCGGTCCCTTTGAGAAATGAGGGAACCCGTTCTTCCACACTCACAGCGCAAAGTACACTGGTATTGCCCAGGTCAATCAGCGCTGAGCCTTCGGCGTACTTCTGAAATCCCGGTCTGATCGAAACCGGACGGAGTTCGTCAGTAGCGCGCCCATCGAAGCGGGCCAGCCTCACGCTAATTTCTCCATTGGGGCTAGGCTCAAGAGGAGCTTTTTGATTCCCATTCCCCTGCCGAATGCCACGGTGACTTCATGATCTCCCGTGATAGCAGTGGAACTAACTACCACCCCCTCACCAAATCGGGTGTGCTGGACCTTGTCACCTGCCTTGAGCTCTGGCGCGGAGGACTGAGCCGCAGCACCATTTTCAGGCTTCGGCTTCATCATTCGGTTGTTCGAGTTGGAAACCACCAACCTCGAGGGAATGTCCTGTAGAAAACGGGAAGGAGGATTCGGCCGGTTCCCTCCATGGAGGCTGCGGCGGAAGGCGTGTATCAGGTACACTTTTTCTTTGGCCCGTGTAATCCCTACATAGCATAACCGGCGCTCTTCTTCCATCTGCTGCGGGTCAACAAAGGATCGGAAGTGGGGCAATATCCCTTCCTCCATGCCGACGATAAAGACAATTGGAAATTCCAGGCCCTTGGCTTGATGAAGAGTAATCAAAGTGGCGGCATGGACCTTTTCATCCAGATTGTCCACATCAGATACCAGGGATACTCGTTCCAGCAACGCAGCCAATCCGTCTCTCGGTTCCAGGTCGCGGTACTCACTGGCCATACTCTGAAGTTCAAGGATGTTGTTCCATCGATCTTCCCCATCTGTGCCTTCCTGAATATAGCTCTTGTATCCCGTGCGCTCTAACATCAGCCCGATAAATGCCGTCAGGTCATGCTTTTCCACTTCAGCTGTCAGTTCATCGATCATGGCCGTGAATCGATTGAGGGCCTGGATGCTTCGATGCGAAATGGAATGGTCTTTTCCTTCCGCAATGACTTTTAGCGCAGAATAGAACGGTATCCCATTGGTGCTGGAAACCAAAGCAAGCTCAGCCAGTGTGCGTTGTCCGATGCCGCGTCCCGGGACGTTGATGATGCGGGCCAGACTGACCCCATCGTAAGGATTGTTGATTACTTTGAGGTAAGAGACAATATCCCGCACCTCCCGTCGCTCAAAGAAACGCGTAGCGCCCACCAGTTTGTAAGGCAATCCGTAGCGAACGAAAGCCTCTTCCAGCGCTCGCGATTGAGCGTTGGTGCGGTACATTACCGCGGCATCACCGACGCCGTAACCGTGATCGGTGACCAGCCGCTCGATCTCGCTGACGACGAATTGAGCCTCCTCCTGCTCATTGAAGGTCTCTATGATGCTGATGGGCGCCCCGCCATCGTTTTGCGTCCAGAGCTTCTTTTCTTTGCGCTGGCCGTTGACGGCTATCAGGCTGGAGGCGGCTGCTAGAATCGTCTGAGTGGAGCGGTAATTTTGCTCCAGCAATGTGACCTTGGCATCGGGATAATCCCGTTCGAAATCCATGATGTGGCGCAAGTCCGCTGATCGCCAGGAATATATCGACTGGTCTGGGTCACCCACTACACAAAGGTTTCGGGATTTTTCTGCCAATTGCTTTGCCAGCATATATTGCGCCAGATTGGTATCCTGAAATTCGTCGATCATGACGTGCGAGTAGCGGGATTGATATTTCGCCAGGATATCGGCGTGAGAGCGGAAGGTGCAAACCGTTCGCATCAGCAGGTCATCAAAATCCATGGCATTGTTTGAGGAGAGCATTTGCTGATACCGCTCATACACACGTTTGGTCACTTCATCAAAGTAGCCGTTGCTCGCGTATTCTTTCGGACCTAAAAGCTTTGCCTTGGCAGATGATATGGCCGACCTGATGGCGCGCGGTGCGTACTGTTTTGAGTCGATCTTCAGCTCTTCCATGCAGTGCGAGAGAAGATCCATTTGATCGCCGTCGTCGTAAATAACAAATCTTCGCTCCAACCCAATGCCGTCCGCTTCCTGTCTCAGAACACGGGAACAGAAAGCGTGGAATGTTCCCAGGGTTAGCCCGTCTGCCGCGTCCCCAAGCATATTATAAACACGCTCTTTCATCTCCCGGGCCGCCTTATTGGTAAAGGTAACCGCCAGGATGTGATAGGGGCTTATGCCTTGGACTTTGATGAGATAGGCAATCCGGTGGGTGATCACGCGTGTCTTACCGCTGCCGGGACCCGCAACAACAAGTTGTGGGCCTTCGGTGGTCTCTACGGCTGTCTTTTGAGAGGGATTAAGTCCCGTCAGAATACTTGTCCGAATCGTCATTTACGTTAAGGCGCTCACCAGAGAGATCAGGCGTGACGTCGTCCCGGGATGAATACCGGTCTGTCTTCGGTAATGACCATCGTCTCTTTGGCTAGCGCGTCCCTGAGATACTTGGGTATGAAGAAGAGGCCTTGATGGGTGTGACCATCATAGAACAGGAGTTTTTTGCTTACTCTGGAGGCAATTCTACGATCGACTTCCTCCGATGAGAGGCTGTGGGGATCGAACTTGAGCGATGAAAGCGAGAATCCCCAGGTTGTCCCAAAGGATGGCACGTTGGCTTCATAGGGAACAACCACCGAGAAAGCCGTTTTGAGAGTATTGTTAATCGCCGCATACACACCGGTTACCCCTAAGGAAGTGGTCCCGGATTGTAAGGCAAAGGTGGCGTCTTTGGCGAGTTTGGTTTTCAGCATCTCGTAGAATTTTTGAGTATACAAGAGATATGCCGGTCCACCTTCGATAGGTTCCGGAAGGTCGATGATGATCACATCAAATCGCTCTTTGGTATTGTAAAGATACTCTCTGGCATCCATATGCAGCAGTTCCACCCGAGGGTCTTCGAATGATCCTTGATGGTGGCCGGGCAGAAGTTTCTTGCAAATCTCAACTACTTCCTCATCGATATCCACCATGACCACTTTTTTGACCGTGTTGTGAGCCAAAACCTCTCTCAAGGTTGCGCCCTCTCCCCCACCGGCGATGAACACTGTTTCGGGTTTGGGATGAAGAATCATCGCGGGATGCACCAGCGCTTCATGATAGATGAATTCATCCCGCTCGCAGGATTGAATCTTACCGTCCAGAATGAGGCATCTGCCGAAACTGACAGAATCAAGCACCTCCACTTTCTGGTATTTTGAGTGGCCGTGAAAGAGGATGTCCTTCACAGCGAATTGCTGGACGATATCAGGGGTGATAAATTCAATGAACCATGTCGAAGGGACTGTTTCCATTGATCAGGCTCCCCTACTCAATTCCACGATGGATGGATTCCGGGACCCCAATTTGTCGATGAGGACCTTGGCTGCTTTTTCCGGTTCAAACGAATCGGTATGAGTGAAGATATCTACCGCCGCATAACCATACTCAGGCCATGTGTGAATGCACACATGAGAGCCACTGGCCAGCACCAATCCGCTTACCCCTTGAGGGGAGAACTGGTGGAAGGACTCTCCCAGCGTGCCTTCTTGAGTATCCTGAAATATGGATGAGAGCGCCGCCCTCAGAAATTCCAGATCGTCAAGCACGTCCTCACTGCAATCTTTCAGGTCCAAAAGGAAGTGCTTCCCAAGAGTGTGCAATCTGCGCCTCCAACTGTTCTATTATAGAGCAAGTGCAGGGTTTTCTCAAATTGAAGCGATCATGCAAAAGCCGCGCTTGATTCTTGTCAGCTCACCCATGCGGTAGGATCGGCATCCGTGTAAGGGGGCGGATTATTTCATCACTCGTGCTCAGAGTGATAATTGGAGATGCCGACTTGAAACGCGAGACTGGCCGTTACCGTGAGCATTATTCGCCTCAAACACACGGCCTTTTACATCAAAAAGAGGGCCTCTTTTCCAGAGACCCTCTTTGTTTCTGCATGGGCTTGGCCTTTTTCCAGGGATTACTCCTGGATTTGGCTCGCCTTTCCGGCTCGGGTCATGCCATTTTTTTTAGGCCTACCCCAACTGCATCGACCCTACCGTTGGGTAGGGTCTTTATGAAGGAAATATCCATACTCCATACCACTTCTGAATCATCATCCACCTCCCTATAAGGTTGGCGCCGACATGACTTCTATTACGATGATCTAAGTATAGCATTGAATGGCTTGGAAGTCAATGTGAGCCTAACTCATTTTACCAGTACAGGACATTCTGGTAAAATGAGTTATAATAGATGTACGTTAGCCCAACTTCCGCAGTTTAAGCTTCAAAACAGTTTCGCTCGAGTTTTCTTAGATTGGATAAATCCGAGAGGGGTCATCATGCGAAGCTGAGTGTTTTGAAAAACCCGATGTAGTACCAAAAACG
>JAQTRE010000050.1 GCA_028711995.1 Dehalococcoidia bacterium
GGAGCGCCTTGCTGCCGGTGACATCTCGCGGAGGAAGGCGGCTAAGGAACTGGGCATCGGCTATGCCACCTTGAAGAGGCTGATCGATAACGGTTATCCCTTCACGGAGGGGAAAACGGACTGATGGTTGAACACCTTCCGCTCCCCGGCGATCATCCCAACGCGGCCGAAAATCGCGGCGATGGGTTGACGCGTATACGCGATGCGTATACACTGGCCAGAACACCGGATTCGGGGAGCGAAATCAATCAATTGATGATTCGGAATTTTTTGAATACTTTGGCTGAAGTTGCCCTATCCGTCGCCTCCCGGAATCTCGAAGAGAAACAAGAAGGAGGGTCATAAGTCCAGTGAGGGCGGTGGCTTATCTCAGAGTCTCCTCAGTCTCCCAGATCGAGGGGTACTCCCTGGATGCCCAGGAACGGCTCTTCCGGGAACTGTGCAAGAACCGGGGATGGGAGTTGGTCCGTGTCTACCGGGAAGAAGGTCGATCTGCCCACGTCGATGCCATCGCCAAGAGGCCTGTCTTCAAACAACTCCTGGATGATTCCGCCAAAAACCTCTTCGATGCCGTCGTGGTCCACACGCTGGATCGGTGGTCTCGAAACCTCATGATCACCATGAAATCCCTTGCCATCCTCGCAAAGTACAGTGTCGGTCTCGTATCCATCACCGAGCCAATCGATTATTCCACCCCCATCGGCAAGTTTTGCCTGCAGATGATCGGCTCCATAGCCGAGTTGTCCAGCGATAACCTCGGCGCCCATGTCAGTAAGGTGATGTATGACCGGACGGCGGTGGGAAGGCATACCGGGGGAATCCCCTTCGGGTATGAGTCCTGCTGGATCAGGGCTGAAATGGATCAGAGGATTCGCCGCTGCGACCCCGAATGTCCGGGAGGACTCCATCGTAATCCAGCGGAAGCCAACGCGGTAGTTGAACTGTTCAACCGCTATGCCACGGGAACTGCCACCCTCTCCCAGCTGGCAGCATGGCTGAATGATCACGGATTCCGTACCCGGAACACCAAAAAGTTGCCTGATGCTAATGGAAACCTGGCAGCTGGTCCCCGGCTCTTTACCACCGCCTCCGTCAGAGGCATCCTGCACAATCCCTTCTATGCGGGGAAGGTGAAATACAAGGATAACCTGATGTCGGGCGCTCATATACCCCTGATCAGCCAGGAGGTATTCGATCTGGTTCAGGATACCCTCAAAAAGAACAGCGGGAGATCGGAGACACTCCATCCCAGGCCGGAAAGGGAATATCTTCTGAAGGGGATCATCCGGTGTGCCTATTGCGGAATGCCCATCAGCACTCCACAATTACACCAGATCTTTGCCCTTTGAGATCGCCTTAGCCGTTGCTGCAAACGCGAGGAGGTCGGCCCCATGAATACTGCTGACTTCCTTGTGGTCTATCAACGTCTGGGGATAACCCCCATTCCCCTTCGTTCACGATCAAAGAAGCCTCTTGTGAGTTGGAGAACCCAATGGAACCCAACTCACAACGAGCTAAGGAGGTGGTTTTTAGATCCTAATAACAACATCGGCGTGCGCTGCGGTGAGAATCTCGCCGTCCTCGACTTTGACAGCGACGAGTTATACCAGAGTTTCATTACCACCCATCACCTCCCCCCAGAATGCCCGGTCGTCAAGACTGGGCGCGGGCATCATATTTGGCTCAAGCCTAAGAAACCCGTCCGATCACAAACTGTGGACGGCATCGAGATCAAGTGCATCGGCAACTTCGTAGTCGCCCCACCGTCTATTCATCCGAACGGTCCCTGCTACACCTTCGATGTGCCTCCCAACGGCGCTCTTCCAGAGGTTGACCTTGAGGAACTTCTGGGGATTTGCGCGATAGATTCATTACCCGAAGAGGGTTCTTATGAATCTATCGCGCGGGCTACCCCAAGCGAGTTCGCCCTCCGCTACGGGAAATCCTCATGGCCGCAGTCGGAATGCGGCGCCGCAACCAAGATTCTCACGCGATCCGACGGCATGGCGAAACACCTGGTGAGCCTGCGTTGCTGGAAATGGGATTGCCCCAAATGCGCTCCCCTTCTGAAACGCTACTGGATGGACAGGCTGGCAGGATTGCCGTTCAAATTCATTCTACATATCCCTGGCTGGGACAAGCCAACCAAATTCCTGAGACGCCTGCAGAGAGTAGGATACGCTCACATTGTGGACAATGGCGAGAGTTGGCTTTTCCTTCTAGATGGAGAAGCCGAGAGGGTCTGGAAGGAAGCACGGGTGGTGGGTTACGACTTGGTCGCTGGGGATGTGGCCGGCAACCCTACGCCCGCGGAGATAAAAGAGTGTCTTGACCGAGCCCTATGTCAAGAAGAGTACCCGCTGAACACGAGACGAAAGATAACACACAGCCGCGGTCTCATGATGGAAGCGGCAGTGAGCCAAAGCGAAGATAGCGATTCTGCGCAGGGATCGGATTGTGCCCAGGAGGCCAAAACTATGACCATTGAAGTCGAAAAAGAGGAATTTACATGGAATTCCGAATTGGTGATGAAACCCATACAACACGTGGCCAGGGAACTGGAGGGGGAAGGATGGCGCGTACTCTGGCGGTCCGAAGTCGAAGCTCTAGCCATCAGAGCTGTGACGGAAGGGCGAGAGAACATGAATATCGTGGAGTTGCTGGAAAATCTCGGCGTCAAGCTCAAGAAGGTGGGGAAAGAGTATGAGGGGCTATGTCCTTTTCACGATGACCACGAGCCGAGCCTCTCGGTAAATAAGGAAAAGGGGTTATGGCACTGCTTCGGGTGCGGCAGGGGCGGCAATATCCGGAAATTCGTTGAGCACCTTTTGAAGCAAGGCCGGAAACCGAAAGAGCTCATTGAACTCGGCTTTTCCAAGGCGGTTGTCACCAAAGTGCGCCGGGCCTTGAAGGACGATAAAGTCATTGCGAAAACGAAGCTCATACCTGATGATGCTGCAAGAACCGGTCATGGCCAAAGCATATCTGTGCCCAAAGACCAGACTGGCGTTCAGAAGAAAATCGCATCTCTAGAACATGACCTGCGAAAACTGGAAAGTCGCAACACGGCCCTGGAACAATCCTTCAGGGAGATGAAAGTCCGATTGGATAATATTCCGGCGGCCGGTCCTCCGCGAAATAGGGGATCACGCACCAATCATCTTGCACAGCGGTAATAATCCCATGACATGCGGAAAAAGGTGGTGAAGGACTAATGCAGGCTTATCTTATCCCGGAAGAGGTCACCCGGATGGAGGAGGCAGCTACCAATCTGAGGGATCGGCTGCTTATCAGGCTGCTTTCACGGTTGGGATGCAGAGTCTCGGAGGCTGTGGCTCTCACCGTGCCGGATATCGATCTCCAGAATGGCACAGTGGTGATTCAGCATCTCAAGACCCGACTGAAGCTTACCTGTCCCTGCTGTGACACCCGGCTGGGGAGAAGCCATGCGTTCTGCCCTAAATGTGGGGTGAAGGTGGAAGAAGCGGTGGCCCAGGCAAAGGAAAACCGTCGGCTGAGGACTCTCCATCTGGATCGAGACACACTGCAAATGTTGCGCGACTACATCCGCCGGGGAGGGCCGGTATCGCGGGATGGTAAACAGTTGATTTTCGGCATCAACCGGCATCGCGCCTGGCAGGTTGTCAGCGACTGTGCTGAGAAGGCCGGGCTCAACCAGTTGGTAAACCCCGAGACGGGCAGGCTGCACGGCGTCAGTCCGCACCGCTTGCGTGATGCTTTTGCAGTGATGGCCGTGCAGCAGGATGATTCTACCGATGGTGTTCGGATGCTCCAGGAATGGCTGGGCCATGCCAGCATAGGCACCACCATGCGCTACCGAAAGGTGGAAAGCCGTGAGCTCGAGGAATGGTATCGGAAACTGTGGGACAAGAAGGAGACGAGCCGTGACTGAGACCCTAAGACCAAGAAGAGGAGGTTTTCTACGGCCCTTTGGCTGCGGCTGGTTCATCCGGGAGTTCCTTCTGGGGCATGGACCCAATAGCTCTCCGCGGATCGATCCAAGCATTGGCGCTCCCCAGGCGGATATCTTCTATCACTACAAGAAGACTCTCATTCACGCGACTGCCCTGGACAGAGCCAGCAGAGCGGAGGAAAAGACATCCAAACGGGAACACCGCCCCATCGATCCGAACAATATTGAGATGCTCACTGAGAAATATCTGATACGTATGCCCTACAAGGCTCAAGGCTCCCGATATCACAGTTTTGTTGTCTACTTCAGCAACCTCCGGCGCCTGAGGTGGGTGGAATCCACCGGCGAAGAAGAAAGCTCCTCATTTCAAGAGAACTATCCCGCCGGTCAACCGCGCAGATATTTCCGTTTAACCCAAGCCGGGCGAGAGGCTGGCGATAGCGCATGGGCGAATCCCCAACTCACGTTGTACGGTAAGGGGTGAAAAAGGTGTCGCTGGATGAACAACAGGCAGGCGGTGACAGGCCTTTATCATCTCATAGCGGGAAGCTCTTGCAGGCAGGGTGGGGTGGTGAGATCAGCTCTGAGGAATTGGCATACATTAGGGCACAGCTCAGACAATCGCCGTCCCTCAAACGCCGATGGGGCTTTCGTCCGTCCGCCAAGAGACTTTCGGAGACCCGGGTTCGGGCTGTCGCCAGGGAAGGCCGCTGCGCCAACAAGAGGCCCGTTCTAGCTTCAGCCGTCAAAAAGGAAACCACCGGCAAGTAGTAACCTACCGGAGGACCAAGAAACCCTTTTCCCTTGGCTACGAAATCCCCCCCGTCAGGCCGTTAAGCCATAGCTTTTGCCCATACCCCTTGCCCCCGTTTTTGGTAGTCGCCATGCGCCACAGGGATTCCCTTGTTTTTTGGTGATTCGGATTATCCCTACTGCCCATGGGATGAAAATATAGGTTCTTTCTGTTAGTGAACGAAAGACCTTTTTGTTTCATACTTGAGTCAAGCAAATTGTTTTTTGAACCTGAAAAACTGAATCTTGCCGATAGCCCGCTATATGGATTGATCCTTATATGGCTAGAATCGGGTTAGTCACCCGTAGGCTAGGCTAGTCGAGTCTCGAACTAATGTAGGGACTCAAATGAACCGTCAAGCTGAATGATAGCGCAAGCTCGCCACCGTGAAAACGGCAAAGCGTGCCAACACTCAATAGCTGGAGCTTGACCTCTCTGGCGAAAAAGCCCCTTGGCTAGGTTATGACGGTCATACTAAGCGATAGTGGTAGCACCTTCGCGATGCTGAACGGATTCAGGACACTACCCTCATAGTCAACCCGTTGACAACAAGCAGGTGAAGAATCGTCCCAGTAGACTATTTCTGTAGGGATAGACGGGTTGATGCAAGCGGATTCCCTAACGGCGATGAAAGCTCGGATTCTAGGGCTTCATAGCAGGGGCTTCACCCGACAAATCAAATTTGAGAGGTGAATAATCATGAAAACCCCTGACTACATCAAAGCTCTGGTAGCACCCGTGCCCCAAAAGTCCACCGGACGTAAGGTCTGGAGCATTGACCTTGAAACGGTCTGGTTGCCGTTCTTCACGGCCACGAATGTGCAAGGCAATACCAACATCTCCAAGGAATCTCTTGGAGCGCCTTTGCGCCTGCAACGCGACAAGGATGGCATGCCCAGGTTCTCGCCCAGTGGCCGACCCGTTATCCGCGTGAATGCCGAACTGAACGGGCAAATCCGGTTCGCGCGCGAAAACATGGTCTTCCAGATGCTGAACTTTGCGGCTAACGTGCAGAAACAGCGTGCCGAAGACTACAAGGCCGAAATAGAGTCTTGCATAAAGGCTGGTGATCCGATCATCGAGAAGGACCGCCTCGACATAGAGATTGCGGTCATCGAGGCTGCCAAAAAGGCCAAGCTAGCCGAAGCTATGGAACAAGCGGCCAGCGATGCCGTCAAAAAGGACGAACAAAAAGCCTCAGGCCAAGAACTGGAAAAAGCCACGGCCTGACGATCCCCGAAGCCCCTGCTATCAAGCCCTAGAATCGAAAGGTGGTGACTCATGGCATTCCCTCAATGGGCCACCGCTTCGAGACGCCAGGTGCTGGTTGATATCGCCATCCGGTCGAAAGGTGCTTGCACCCTTGGTTACAAGCCGCCGGAAGCCCTCTACCTCCACATGTTCCTGAATGGGTTTCTCAAGCTGAAGCTGAGCGATGTCCTTGATGAAGACGGCGACAAGACTAAGGCAGCGTGCTACCACTGCGAACACCACTACCGGAACGACACCAATAAGCTGATAGGCGAGTGGAGAGAAGATGATCGGGCGGAACTCTCCGAACAGATACGCCTTGAGCAGCAGTTGCTTCACCAAACCTCCGATCTGACCGGATGGGGGCGGCGGTTCGATCCCGTCCAGCGCGAACAGTTCCTGGCAGACAGGTCGCCCTATTACCCCGAAGGGTTCGGGGTGAGCGCCCTGACTTTCAAGCGGATAGCCCGGATCAGAATACCTAGTGCTTACACTCGCTTGCATGTGGACTTGCCCAAGGGCAAGCTCAGCCGCAACAAGCGGAAAAAGCTCAGACGAGAACAAATCCGAAAAGATGGAGAGATGATCGACTGCCTCTGCCAGTTAGCAGTCGATGACTACTGGAAACATAAGTAAACCGGATAATTACGGGTCAATTACGAGGAGACAGGGAGAGCCCCCGCTCTTATGGGCGGGGGCTCTCCTTCGTTTATCCCTCACTAAGTGAAAGGGGACCAGATATGATTGAATCTATTTTCCATTACTGGTTCGAAGAGCTGCAGCCGGTGATGAGTCGCATTGCCTATCATTGGTCGGAAGACTGCCCTGCCGATAGAGACGACATACTGCAGGAGATGGCTTTGAAGCTCTTTCTCGTATTACGCCGACGGCCGGATGCTCCTCGCGAATACCTCATTGCCGCCATCAGACGGGTGCCGCTGGACTATCGCGCCCGCGGGTCGTCGGTGAACAAGCTGTATCACAAGAAACGCCGGCGGCACTGGCGGACACTGAGCCTCGATGCCATCCTCGACGAGAGTGAGGGGGTGGGCGGACGCCGCTACCATCCTCGCTGGGGAGACGGGCACAATTCTCCTGTGGAAGACATCGTAGTGGCCGAGTTGATGCACTCCCAGTTGAAGGAACGTCTCACCCTCCGGCAAGCCGCTTTTCTGGAACTGCGGTTGACGGGATATGGGGTTGATGAGGTGGGAAAGCAGCTCGGCCTGAATCGCTGCCAGACCAACAATGTGGCGATAGCGCTAAGGGCCAAAGCCAAGACTCTGTGGGAGGCGGACGGCCCGGTTCCCGGAACCGATTACGCTACTGTTGAGCAAGCGGCCCGTGAACTGGGCGTGTCCCCGATAACGGTCCGGGGCTATTGCCAAAGAGGGCTCCTCGCCGGGACTTTGAAGCAAGGCCAGCAGTGGCTTATTCCCCGCCCGGTGCAACCTCCTCATGCCCCGGTGAGGCCTTCGAAGGATCCGGCGTTGGCCACGGTGACCGAGGCTGCTCGAGAGCTTTGCCTCAGCCAGGTGACAGTAGCTCAGTTCTGCCGTCAGGGAAAGATAGAGGGTTCTTATCGCCAAGGAAGAGTTTGGCAGATACCTCGGCCCATTCGTCTCAACGGGAATCATGACGGATATATGACCGCGCAGGATGCAGCCAGAGAACTGGGGTTGAAGCCGGTCACCATTGCTCTGCTGTGTCGCCAAGGGAGACTCGATGGGGCGCGGATGGAGAAGGGGCGCTGGCTGATCCCAGTCCCAATCAAGCGTTTAGAGACCGCTCATCTGCCTCGATAAAACGAAATATACGAATGTCTCATCGCGAAGCGGCAACTATCCGTGGTTAAACATCTTGGTTATGAGATTATTAGCTCGAACGACTAATGCCAGATAGAATCGTGGAGTTGTATTCAATAGGGTTCACAAGCTAATCAATCGCAGCCCCGATGACCACGCCAACGGACATGAGAAAAGGAGTTAAAAGAACCACAAGCACATTCATCCCCAGCGATGGAACAAGTTCCCCGACTTTGTTGTGGTTCTTGATTGCCCCTTTCATCGCCTTTATCCCCATCGGCAACGTCAACAATCCGAGCAACGCAGGCACCGGCAAAATTCCCGCAATCACTCCGCCGATGATAACTACATAACTTAAGAGGACAATTCCGCAGTATATCTTGGCCGCCGTGCTCGGCCCAAGGATTATCGGCAGGTGTCTTCGGCCTCCAACCTTGTCGGCCTCGGCATCCGGGAACTCATTGAGCAGAAGCAGATTGGCGATCAGAAGTCCCGTTACAACGGTGCTCACCACTGCGGCTGCGCCATATGTCCCTTCTTGGGTGAAATAGGTTCCCAATACCAGGAGCGCAAATCCTCCGGCAGCAATCTCACTGGCGGCAGGTATTCTGGTAAAAATGGGTGTATAAAGGGAAATAAGCAACACTCCGATCAGGCCTATCGGCAGCATTGCCCAGCCGTATTGGGCGATGAAATAAATCCCAATGAGCATAACAACAGCAAGGCTCCTCAATCCAAGCAGAAGCACATCACTGGATTTGAGAGCGCCGGAAGATAGAATGCCACTGCCTCCGCTGAAAGGCGTGCGTTCCGTCTTCAGGTCTACACCGCTCTTATAGTCGAAATAGTCATTGAGCACATTCACGGTGATATGAGCGCACAACGCTCCGATAAACGCCAGGACAAAAGACAAACCGTGGAAGGCATTTCCATCGTAGAGGCTGGCGGCAATCCCTGCGAAAATGCAGACTGGGGTCAACAACAAGAACTGTGGCCTGGTTTCGGCCAATAAAACCTTTGCGTTAGCCATTCTGATCTTTCAAACCTCCCCGTTGAAGCAATGCGCCAAGCGTCCTTCGGCCTAAGTATCATATCAGCAGGTCAATGAGATATCAAGTCACTCACTCTACATGAAATACAGCCTTTTTGACTGTGATGAGACTTTCTACACTGACCAATATGCCAAAATGTATTAGCCTTTTAACAAAGTTGGACGTTCCACCAGTAATTCCTGCTCTCGGTTTAGATATGTGAAGCCTTGGTACGCTGAAAGAATGCCATGTCCAGGGGGGAGCCTGACTGACAAGGCTCCCTTCATTCCAGTTTTATTGCCACTGAAGGGCGAACTCGTCCTTGGGCGAACCGTTGATATCCAGCCCCGCAGGGACCATGATGTTTTCATTGACGCGATTCATCGAGTAGACGCTGTCATCTGAAATCTTGAATCTGCCCTGAGGTCCGCCCAGTATGAAGTACTTGCCTGCTTCATACTTTTGAAGGAACAGCACGTACTGTTCTCCCGGAGCCATCAACGGATCATCGTTGATTTGCTGCTGTTTCGCACTCGCGCCTGTTTGGTGAATCGATATCTGTTGTGCCTCTGTCTTGCCCTTGAGTACTTCCTCCACGTCAAAGGCAAAGTCTGTGCCGTAAAGAACAAACCCCTTCGTTTCCTTTCCCAGACCTTCAGGTTGTTCGGAGAGCACCTTGTCGATCGTGCCCACGGCTACCAGGTCGGCTGCGGCGTGCAGGTCTTGAATACTTAGATAGGCGTAGGCCCAACTTGCTGAAAGCTCACTCGACGATTGGCCTGAAACCTGACCAGGATTGTCCGACTCGTTGTCGCCTGCCACGGCGGTGACAACGATGATCGGGACTGCAATCACTGCGGCCAGGATCAGTGTGATACCCAGTTTCTTTTTCATCATGTCCTCCTTGCTTTTGATGTTGCGGGGGCAGAAGGTTCCATATGGTGCGGGACCCACCTGAGATTCTTCCGATGTGAAGACGCCGCCAGCAATGATTTTGCTCTCGCTGGGCTGCCAAAACGGCTAGATCAGGGGATCGACTATAGCAAAAAGTTGGATTATCGACGCTGAATGTGACCTCGTATCTCTGCATCCTGGTGATCTTACCGAAGACCTTACGCCCACCCGCATATGACTGCCTCTTGCGGAGGTTATCAATAGGCTTCCTTATTCCCAAGCGCCTCGTTATTTTGCAGGGTAAGCACTTTGGGCCCCAAGTGTCTGCTCCACTGCCTCCCTGAGAAGTCCATGTGTGTCCTCGAGGATAGGGTAATCGCCCACATGTATTCCCGTTTCTTCCAAGCTGATAATATCACTCACTGTGATATCGCCTTTAGATTGCGAGTGGAACACCAGGCGGAATATCGTCTGAGGGCCACCAGCGAGGGGGCCACCTATGTACACGTAGTCGGGACGCACGGGCAAGATGTTCACCATGCTCATGAGTTGCATAATGACCTGGCTATCCGTGAGAATCTTTACCGTCGGCACGAAATCTGAGAAATAGGTCGCTGTTATGCTGTCAATATCGTCCGGCAATTGCTCTTCAGGTGGCTTGGGCAAGGGAACGCTGTAGGTCACCAACAGCTCGAAGACCGGGGCACCAGGCACGTCATATACATGGACCTGCACGCTCAGTAGAGGCTGTGAAGGAAGGAAGAAAGCCATATTTCGACCGCTGATTGTCTCTTCACCACCGTGGCCACCCTCGAGATACTTTCGGTAGCCCTTAGGATGGAGTTCATTCGCATACCAGCTCAGAATATCATCCTCGGTCGCTTGCACTGTATACTGGGCAGACGCCGACTGGTATCCAGGCCTTGAGACACCAGCGTAAAGTGGCAGAGAGATAGGGAACGAGGGTGGGCCGAAGCCGGGGTTTAAGAATGTCGTAGGTATAGCGCCAGGATAGACGGGCAAGCCTGCTAAAACATCGCCAGGCAGGATAGTATGTTCGGAAGTCACTGGTGCGGCCAACGGACTAGGATTTGCAGACGGCGGAGGGCTTTGCGGGGGTGCAGTAGTCACTAAGCCTGTTTGCCCACAGGAACCGAAACAAATAAGCGAATATATTGCGATCATCAGGGTCGCAACAACTTTTGCCATATAAACCTCCCTAGGGCCTCCATGTCCACATATCGTACATCATATCATACATCGGTGAGCCTCTTTCTTCGTTATTACAATATTCAAACGAGCAGCAGTTTGGTCTCTTTCTTAAGCATGCTGCTTACAACTTAGATTGGGCAGAATAGAAACGTCTGCTTTGACGGCGTTTCCATTCTGCCCATTTGCATTAAAACTTGCGGCTCAAATCAGCCCGGACGCGAGGGCCAGCGATTGCGATTCGGAGCTGCAAAAGTTTCCATGCTAGACTAATCGGCCCGATCAATATGCAAGCAGGATTTTGTCAAGATGGAATGATGCCGTATTACATTGAGCAAGATGCCCAGTTATCGCGTCATTAATTGGCAGATGTCCCCCTGCTGTATATATTTGAAAGATTGAATCTGAACCCCAACACTCAAAACCTCTGTCAACCGCGAGGGGGACATTTATGGGATTGGTAAATCCTGTATACCAGTTAGCATTAGTGTTAACATTCTCAAAAAATACGCCTGTATCATCGCTGAGAACAAGACGTGACCCTGCTCCACTACAATTTACATATTGAAATGCACTAGTTTGATAATCTAGGACTGACAATTGCCAGTGTGACGAACTGTAATACATCGTGAATAAATACGGATGACCAACAACGTACGGCACATTCGGGAACGGCACGAACTCGCAAGTAGGACTGACAGCATAGCCATTTTGGCCAGCCCCTTGAAAGTAAACTTGGCCCACCTGCAGAAAAGCGTTGTTGTCAGTCCAACCGTTGTCCATAAGGGCACTGTACGCATTTTGGTTGTTGCCTACTTGTGGTGCGGTCCACCTCACGTTTTGGTTAACTATGGTCATGGTTCCAGGGTCGAGATTCTGGTCAACAGCATAGGCATGGTGCGCAGCCCACTGCTGCTGCACAGCAACTGATTTACCGTTGGTTGAACTGCTTGGGCCTAATTTTGGTAGGGACCCATGCTTATCACAAAACTTATTGATTTCTGTATTACGCTTCTCATATTCCGACCTAGATGTGTTCGGTCCCCCAACCACAAATACTAGCCATCCTTGGGGCAGCGGGTGTGCCGTCAGATATTTTGATACTGTTGCCTTTTCAAGTGATTCATCAAGAGTACCTGCAGTATCCTGAACAACAATACGCACCTCTCCAGCTTGCATTCCTCTGGTGTTCTCAGCGGTATGCACGAAAATAACAGGCAAACCACCGATATCTTTCGGTACAGCGTATCCGTTGATGGCCTCTGGTGAAAACGAATCGTCATTATAGCCATCTGCGAAGACTGGCATTACCATCATCAGGACGAGTATCACCACGACTAGCAGTACACCTAGCTTACTGAAACTTTTCATTGTCAACTTCCTCCTTCCTATACTTAGTCAGCGAAAATGGGACAATAACGGCTCCGGGAATAGTGGACACTTTAGGGGCCATGCCCCTTCTACCCGGTTTGGTTTTTATTCAAGGAAACGAACATCCTCCCGTAGATCATGAAACCTGACAGGACTCAATGTCATTCGCCCAACCGATGGTAGACAGATTATAAAATGTATTCTGTGCAATACACAGAGGATATCCGTAATAATCTGTATACCTATAGCAAAGAGCCCAAGCTGACCCGTAAGTCTGGGCCCAATAAGCCTTATTGGCGAAGTACCAGTCTGATAGATCGGGATAAGACTGGTATTGAAGTCCATAAAAATCATCATAATAGTAGCGATCCTGCATATAGAGAAAATTACTCCGCAGCAGGCCATTGGGATCTTCTACGTTTGTATATGATCTTGCCGCTTCGAGCATATCTGCCATTGTGAGCATGCCATGAGCTTTAGCATATTTGTCGAACGATTCAATAGACTCATAGGCTATCGGATGGGGTTCTTCGCATGTCACGATCATGCCGATTGACCCGCCGTCGGCCCAGATATCATCCTGTATCTTGTTGAATTTGTCTGGCTGATATAACACCCCATTGAACATGATCGGGACTGACACATGTCGGGAAATCATCTCCTCCTGTGAAATGATCGGAGCGGATTCTGCTGAGACCGCAGGTGCCACTGCTACCAGCATGATCACCATGGCAAGAATGATTGGCAGACAGAACTTCAGTCCTCTCAGGTATTCCATTTTCATCTTCATGACATTTCCTCCATTACGTTTTTGATTTCTTGGTTTCCAATGAAAGCGCGCTGTTCTATCTCTCTTCTTGGTTGGAATCAAGTCATCGCCACCTCCTTATTGGAGCCCATTATTGAGCCCTCAGCGGCTGAATCACCAGACCTTCAAAGTGAATCCTGCCCTGGAATTCGTTATCCGGAGCGGAAACGAGGTCCACATTTCCAGTGAACGGTTTCTCGATTTCAGTCTTGAAGAACTCCCCGCTGTAGCGAATCCAGCCCTCTTCCCAGTGGGGCTGACCGTCATATGTCCGGATTTCATCCGCCCACCAGTAGGCTCCATCGGACTTGAGGTTGATAATCAGGCGCATCTCCCTCTCGCGTTCAAACCAACTCCAGTTCAAAGCGCCATATGAGTAACCTGTTGGGTCTAAATTGATACCGCCCTGAACCAGGACGTGGTCGACTTGCCCCAGGTATTTTACCCCGTCTGCCTCGGTGTAAAAATCCGCGGCGGTGAGAACGACGGTAGGCGTTTCGACCCGGATGGCGTTCTTGCCGCTTTCGCTTGCCGTCCAGGTGTAGGTGCCGTTAGCCCCGTAATTCCAGGGACGGCCATTAGCCAACTGGCTCACTTCATTCTTATCAAGGTCCGTCACCACTATAATGCGCAGGATATTGTTTCCGTCGGCATCCCAATCATGATACATGGCGTAATTCAAGGCGTATCTGATGTGATACCATTGTGATTCAGGCACGGAGAGGTACACCACACCGACCCTCGGGCCCCAGTAGGCCGTGTGCTCCACATCTTCGATGGCACAACCGAGTGCTATGAGTTCCTGAACTCTGGGGTCGGCGGCAGCGATCTCCTTTGCTTGCGCTACATCCGCATCGCTTAGCTCTGTAGGTTCCGCAATGGTGCTAGATCCGCCGGTCATCCCTTTTCGGATGGGCAGCACTTCCTTCTTGTTGAGATCGACTCTCACCATTCCGACATAATCGTACAGGACGTAACGTCCTTCAGGCTCGATAATCCGTTCATGTGCGCTCTCCGGCACATCGAATATTACCTCGATCACGCGGGGAGCCTGAGGCCAGTGGTACACCTCCGAGATGGTGTATCCCTGGGCAAGCAAATCCTGGACTTCGGGATTAGCTTTGGCGATTCTGATCGCCTCCTGGATGTCATCCTCGGTCGGCCCCACGCTCACCTGAACCACCACCACCGGCACCGACAGCATCACCTGTGCCCGCACGTCCGAGACTTGCTTCTGGCTCAGGTTTACCTCGATTTCATAGCTGCCGACCGGGGCACACCGCCGGTTTGCTTCCGGCATGAGGGTCACTTGGGCTGTCCTGTCGGAACCGGCGGGTGATTTGTTGCTCACGTCCGCAACCACAAACCCCTGGGCCAACAGGTCTTGGACTTTGGGATCGGCGGTGGCGATATCCATCGCTTCCTGCCGCTCGGTCTCGCTCAGGGCATATTCCAACTGCACTATCGGAACGAACGTCTCCCACCCCTCCACTCTGAGCAATTGTCCGGTATCGAGGTCCACCCAGGCAAAGAGGCCCTCCACACGGTAGTTGCCGTTGATAATGGACTGACCTTCGATATCTCCGGGCAGAAAGAACACCCTAGCTGCATTCCCTCCCTCAGGCATGTTGCCGAATCCGTTGCTGGGTAGCAAGACTCCCTGCGGGAAACCGCCTGCCGCCAGAAACTCCTGCACCCTGGAATCAGTCTCAGCGACCCCAATTGCTTCCTGCGCTTGCGCTCGTTGCGCAGGGTCATCCATTGTGTCCGGCAAAGCGAAAAGGTCAAATCCAATCCACTTGTCCGTCTCCACCACGGCCTCGGCACTGGTGTCAACCTCGAAGGTCACCCGTTTCCCCTCTGTGGTGATGAAAGTGACCGTCGCTCGGTTGCCCTGCTCCACCACCTTCTCCAGTCGAACATCCCTTTCCCCATCCAGTGCGATTTTGAACGCTTCGCTGTTTCTGGCAATCTCCTCCGCCAGAGCTTTGTCGTGTCCCCCAGAGGAAGGCAGAATAAGGCTCAGCGCGATCACCAATGCCACCAGCGCACTTCCGATTGCAGCAAGCCTCCATTTAGATCGTCCGAATAGAAACATCCTTATCCTCCTTACCGGTTCTATGAACATGAAATCCTTCCCGGACTTGCCGATAGAGGGCAACGCCTGTGATGTAAGCCCCTCTGATGTGATTCGCTGGCTGATCCGGGCCCAGGTTTCCTCAGGTTGAGATGAACCCTCCGTGAGTGTATTCAGTGTGGTGCGAAGTTGTTTCTGCATTTGAATCAGGGTATCTGCTTCTTGTCGGCAACGGAGGCACCCTTCGATATGCGCCTTGATGTTCTTGCCATCGGCATCTGCGACTTCGTTATCAAGATATGCCAGTAGTAGGTGGCGGACTCTATCACAATTCACTTCGCTTCCTCCCCGGTGAATTTCCTGCGCAGGATTTTGACGGCTTCACTGAGTCGAGACTTGACAGTGCCTAAGGGAATCTCAAGGACCTGTGCGATTTCACTGTATGGTAAGTCATTCAAGTATCTCAATACGACTACCGGCCGGTAAGTGCCGTTGAGAGATTGGATGGCTGCCATCATTCGCTCGCTTTCGCTAAACTCATTCGTATCGGGTTGTTGAGTCGAGCAATCGGTATTGACAGAGATCTGAAACCCACGGGACTGGGCTTCTTCCAGCGACACATCCTTCGCTCCACTCTTCTTTCCATGTCTGGCACACTGGTTTACGGTAATACGGTGCAGCCATGTGGCCAGGCTGCCTTTTTGGGAATCGAACGAGTGACGTGATCTCCAGGCGCTGACAAATACTTCCTGAACAACATCCTCCGCACAGCCTCCATCATGAAGAATCCCGATAGCTGTTCTGCGCACCATGTTATAGTAGCTATGGAAGAGTTCTTCAAAGGCATCCCTATCGCCTTGCTGCCACTTCTCGACCAGATTTGCCATCATAATAATATAGTCCACCTGGCAGAAAAAAGTTCGGTCATCTATCAATTAGACGCTGCAAATTGAATATGGGCTCGCCAGTGGAATAGTACTGCTACTCGAAGTGAGGAATGCGAGATGTCCTTGGAGCCGAAGATCACAGAGCACTCTCAGGGTGGAATGAAATACAGCCTTTTTGACAGTGGAAGTAATGAGACCATCCAGTACTTATAGCCTATGGCCAGGCCGCAATCTTCCGTGCTATGAATAAGTTGGGGCCCGGTTGGTTGATTGAAGACCGACACCACGAAGTTTCTAGAGGAGTGTTGTGCAGCTCATTCTGGGACCGCTGATGTTCTGCGACTTGAAGGCCGACATTTTCCTGGCGGCAAACCTGTTGGATGCCGTGCTCACCTATCTGGCCTTGACTCAGGATGCGCTGCTGATCGAGTTTAACTCCATCCTTGGCTTCAGCATCGACAGAATCGGGATCGAACCGACCCTGTTCTTGAAGATTGTATCGGCAATATGCGTGTTATGGGTGTTGAGATGGAAGCGAAGAGAGAGACTACTTGTGCCAGTGGCGATCATGCTCAGTGTGGTTGTCGTTGCCAATCTTATGGTTATGCGAGCGCACGGGATTGAAGTATGAGACCCTGCGGAAGTCTTCAACTCTCTCCCGCCAGAAGCTCATCGGCCTGATCCCAAATGACCTCTACGCCCCTTTCCTCAAGCTGAGGTACATAGACGCTCACTGAAGTCTGGTTCAAGGGATTGCCTGTCAAATCCACGGTGTCGGGGCAGGGTTCATCCCCAAAACCGCGAGTATTTCTATATTCGATCCCCAATCCACCATTCAATAATAGCGGCGAGAGGTCGCTGATTTCGTTTTGCTGCAGATAAAGCTTCCTCAGAGAGATAAAGGTGGAAAGGGGGCCGATGTCACTGATCCGGTTTGAATCAAGACGCAGGTAAATCAAACGGGTCATATCCAATATTGGGGTGACATCTGTAATTTCATTTGAAGCCAGCGTTAAGTTCTCCAGATTTGTCATGCTGGCAAGCGGAAAAATATCCTGTATCCGGTTATCGTCGAGACTCAGGCCGGTGAGGTTAGTCAGCGCATAAAGCGGCGAGAGATCGCTGATTTCGTTGCCCCCAAGACTCAGGGACTTTAAACCGGTGAGGTCTGCCAGCGGAGAAATGTCTCTGATCTTGTTGTCCAAGAGACTCAGACTTTCCAGGTCGGTAAGACCTGCCAAAGGGGAAATATCAGTGATTTGGTTTTTCAGAAGACACAATAATTGCAGATTGGTGAGCCCTGACAGCGGAGAGATATCGCTAATCTCGTTTTCCAGGAGCGCCAGATCGGTCAGACTTGTCAGGTTGGCCAGAGGGGTGAGGTCGCTGATATCGTTCATCCATGCAGCCAAGTGGGTTAGTTGGGTCAGACCTGCCAGTGGGGAAATATCAGAAACATTGTTTCGGATAATATTTAGGAGAGTCAGCTTTGAGAGGTTGGTAAGTGGCGAGATATCGGTTATGTTATTCTCAGAGAGAAAAAGATACTCCAAGTTTACACAGTATTCCAGTCCGCTGAGATCGGTAATGCCCATGCTGGAGGCATCAATCAGTATAACCTTTGCCAAATTGGATTCCGTGATATCCCCCAGGTCTTCTCCGGTTTTCATCTCATACGAGAGACGAATCGCTCTTTGAAGCCCGGGATCGGGAATAAGTGAAGGGTCTTTCTCCAGAGCAAAAGAGATGGACGCGAACACCAATGCCGCCAGTATGATGCCGATGCTGCCTACCCAAACGGATCGTCTCACTTTCATGATTTCACCCCTCGCCTATAGGAATACCACACTCTGGCCCCCATATCATTTGTGCCAGCACTGAATAAGCCTGCAAGCTTACCCTATTTTCAGCGGGGATTGAGGAAACTCTGCCGATTGAACGTTCTATCGCCAGTTCAGAGGTTCTCAGGCGACGGGCATATATTCACTGCAAGCCCTCAAACGAATTGAGTGCCAACACCCATGACCTGATGTACCTGATGTGCCACACTGTGTTTACCGCATGGTGTAAGCTTTAAGTAATAACCTTCTTGGGAACGGGGGTGTCCGATGAAGTCGAAATGGATCACAGGAATAGCCATACTGTCTCTGGCCATAACGGTGCTGACGTTTCATGTCTATATCGACAGCGAACCGAAACCAGTGGTGGAGGTTTTCTCCGACATGATCGGCGGTTCCGATCTTGATCCGGACGCATGGTCATACACAGGTGATCTCTTGAGACTCACCTCCAAAGACGGGCGATATGAGAACCCCGTCTGGTCTCCGGATGGAACGAGCATTGTCTTTGAATGCGATGGCTGGATATATATCGCCGATGCTGACCATGGGGAGGCTTACCAATTGGCGGAAGGTTTCGATCCTGCCTTTTCACCGGCAGGTGACGAAGTGCTGTTCGTGAGACCGATCGATCCGGACAAGGAGAAACCGGACTATAGGGCCAACAGCATCGAGGTGTTGTCAGTCGGCATTAACGGCCAAAATGTTCAGAGTGTAGCCAGATTGGAGGATGTCACAATCGTGAGAAATGGCGACTCCAAGCCCCTCAATGATTACCTTGTCTGGAGCCCTTCAAAGAGACTGGCTGTTCTGCGCATTCTTCGGGAGCCAATATCCCAGTTCTCGACATCACCTCTGGCGATATGGGATATCAGGAGCGGCGACTTGAAATACGTTGATTCTTCTATTCCCTATTGGCCGCCTTCCTGGAGTCCGGATGAAAGGAATCTAGTGTGTGCCGGAACGCTTGTGTCACCCTCCGAGGATTTCAGATATTCGAAACCCGATCTATGGTCGATAGATGCGGACACGTGCGAGTTGACCAGGCTGACGGCTACGCCGTGTGTTGCTGAAGACAATCCGTTGTGGAGCCCTGATGGCTCGAAGATCGTTTTCGTATCCAATGATTGCGACAATGGCCGAGGTTTTGGCAATGGGCTTGAGAGATGGAGTGATATCTGTACCATCCAACCCGATGGAACCGCGATAAACGTACTGGTCAACCGAAGCCGTCCGTGGAGTATGACTTGGGACAACGAAGACGTTTTGGCATGGCGTCCTGATGGTTCGTCTGTGGTCTATTTTTCCTGGGGGTTAAAGGCTGCTTCCGAGAATTCAGTTGAGCTATCGCAGGAGTTGCGGGAAATCGGGAATGTGGAGCACGAATCCAATGGAGGCATGTCAGTCGAGAGATGGAGATATCTGATCCAAGCCTCTCTCAAAGACGGCTTTTTGGGAGATATCAGTTGGAGTCCCACTGGAAACAGGATCGCTTTTGAATGGACTCCTTGCGAAGTAACGGCAACCAATGATCCCTTGTGGGGTATGCAACTGCAAGTCAAACACTATACCTCGCCGAATCAATCCATATACGTGCTCGACGTGCCGGAAGAATGAACCGAAACGGTTTTCAGTTAACTCGGCTTTTTCAAGATCGACGAAGTGCCGGCCAGTCACCGAATGCCAGGATAAATAATGCCACCAGATTGAGAAGCGGCACAATTGAAAGCAGTCCCAATGCTCCCGGATAACCGGCCTTGTCAAATATTCTCCAATACAAAACGGCGGGTAGCAGGGAGAAAACCAAGCCCAACAAGACTATCGAAATAAACATACTTCTCCTTTCATCTCAGTTCTGGTGTTATGGTTATTTCAGGGACCGGCGTGGGTACCATCAGATCAGGTCGGGCATCTTCCGGGGCCTCGATCGAGATTGGCGCATTGAAGTCATAGTAGCGGATAAGCATGCTGGAATCAATCCAACTCTCTTCTTCATTTGCATCGAAGACATACGCTTGTCTGGAGATAGCCTTCTCCTGGCGAACAATGTAATCGTGAGTTCCGATCCAGAGCTCTATGGTTTCTTTACTCTGGCGCAGCAGGTCCCAGATGCGGAGTTCTTCTGTCCCCAGTTCTCCTGGATTTTTCTGGGCATTTGCGATCATATCATCTACCGCCAGATTCATATCGACTTCACCAGAGAAGTGGAAGCAGTCGGTGCCATCGACCGTTTCCACTGAAATTTCCGCCCAGTTGACCCTATCCTCATAATTCGAGTAATTTCCCCTGATTAAGAAGCCGGGCCCATGAGGAGGAAA
>JAQTRE010000051.1 GCA_028711995.1 Dehalococcoidia bacterium
TCGCGCCCACTAACACGCCCTCGGGATCATCCATCTTCGGGTCCAGATTGGGCAGCATATGAAGATCAAGGGTGAACCGGGAATTGGGATGCGAACAGGGAATTTCCTTCCCTTTGGCGTCTTTCTTGCCTTTCTCCCACTGGCCGGAGTGGTTGCGCCCTTTGGGGGGCACCTCTCCATCTTTGCCCGTCCAGTGGATATTGTTATCCGGAGTGACCAGCACGTTGGAGAAGATGATTTCCGCCGGACGGTTCAGCGCCTCCCACTGGAACGTATCATCAACGGAGTTGATCCCTTCGATAATGCCAAACATCCCCTTCTCTACATTGACCGCCCGAACCACGCCGTCCTTTTTCCTCAGATAGGCAATATCATCCCCGACAATCGTCTCACCCTCGAGCATGGCCGTGGAGGTCTTGCCGCACATGGAAGGATAAGCGCCGGTGAAATAGGTTACCCTTCCCTTAGGACCGTGCACGCCCATGACAAGCATGTGCTCCGTGAGCCATCCTTCAACGGAAGCCTTGCGGATGGCCAGGCGCATCGCCAGTTTCTTGAGCCCGATCACATTGCCGCCGTACTGAGTGTTGGTGCTGTAGACGGTTCGGCCAGCGATATCAATATAGATTCGGCGCCCATCGAGGTTCTTGGAGACCTTTCTTTCATCCACTTCTCCCTGTGAATGAACGAACTTGAAGAAATCCGCTTCAGCCCCCTGGCGCACAAATTCCTGATAGCCCTGCCGATACAGCAAGTCCTCGCTATGAGCCACATAGGCAGAATCGGTGATCTGGACACAGGGGATGGAAAACTCGGAATTGGTCGGTCCCAGGCATGCGAAGCGCACAATCGCCTGTTTACCCTTCATCAACCCCTTGAGGATTTCATGAACCTCAGTATAACCCTGATCCCTGTCCCTCGTGCTGATCAATGGACCCAGATCAACCCCCTTGGTCACCAGGATATTGGTGTGCTCTTTATCTCGCCCTTGATCCCCATACGAGTCGAAATGGACTGTGTGGCCTTTTATGGCGAGTCTGGTTTCTTCACCATCCTTAATCGCTTTCTCTCGGATGTATTCGAGATCCTTCTTCGTATCGGTGCAGACGAAAATCGAATCGGGGTTGCAAAGTTCGACATATTTGGCCACAAATTCGTCAAGGGCGGGATTCTTGATCTTGGTCAGTTTCTTATAATTGTCGTCTCCCAGTCTTCTCTTCAATTCTTCCATGTTTGGTGTTGTTTCTTTCATCATAACCCCCCATTCTTTTTTTCGATTCGCTTTACCCAATGCTACGGGACAATGATGGCCAGGACGTCATTCTTGGCCACCCTGGCACCCGGCTTGCAATTGATGGCTGCAATTTTGCCGCCGACAGGAGCCAGGATGGTGTTTTGCATTTTCATGGCCTCGAGGACTACCACCGGAGCATCTTGATTTACCTTTTCCCCCACCTTCACCTCGTAGTTGACGATCATTCCCGGCATAGGTGCCAGCACGGGTGTGCCATCCATTTTGGCTGCCACGGGCGCAGCGGCCGGTTCTGCCGCTTTAGCAGCGGGAGCGCTGGCAGAAGCGACCGTCGGTTTGGGCGCAACTGGCGCCGATGGCGCAGATACCGATACTGCCGGAGCATTGCCTGAGCCTGCCGACTCGACATCCACCTGGAAATAATCGCCGTCCACAAAGACATTATAGGTCTTAGTTCCAGGCCCTTTGGCCGGCGCTGCCTTTTTGACCTCTTTCTCGGCCAGCTTGCCTGCCTTTGCCTTGGCGATAATATCCGCTTCTGCCTTGGCTTCCTTCATCGTCTTGGGCGCCATGGGCGGCTTCCAATCGGACGGGATGGTCTTGTCCATGCCGTACTTATATTTGAGATAGCGTGCGCCGGTCGTGGGGAACATGGCAAAGAGGATCGCGTCCTTGGCGTCTTTGGCGAACTCCTTCGACTTCTCTTTGGCCTTTTCCATCTCCGGCTGGAGGCTATCAGCCGCCCGGGTGGTGATCGGTTCTTCGCCCCGCTCGTAGCCCTTCAGTATCTTCTTTTGCAATTCCTTATCGATGGGCACAGGCGATTTGCCATAGAGTCCCCAGCAATAGTCCTTGGTCTCTTTAGCGATCATCTTGTAGCGTCCCGCCAGAACGTTCTGAACCGCTTGAGCCCCTACCAGCTGGCTTGTTGGGGTGACCAGCGGGGGATACCCCAGCTCTGCCCGCGTTCGAGCGGTTTCCGCCAGGACCTCTTCCAGCTTGTCCATAGCGTCTGCCTGTTTGAGCTGCGAGACCAGATTGCTCCACATGCCTCCGGGAATCTGGTGAACCAGCACCCCGGCATCGATCACTGACATTGAAGATGTGTCCACAAAGTCACGATATTTGGGCGCGATCTGTTCAATCTTGCTGGCTGCCTTGATCATCTGGGCAATATCCAGCCCGGTATCCCTGGTGGTCCCATAGAGGGTGACGACCAGGGGCTCGATGGCAGGGGAAGAAGTCCTCAGGGCTAATGGCGAAAGCGCCGTGTCGATGATATCCACTCCGGCCTCGATGGCCTTTAGATAGGACATCGAACCCTGGCCGCTGGTATAGTGGGTATGAAGTTCAACGGGGATGGTGAGCGCTTCCTTGAGCGCCTTCACCAGGTCGTAGGCGTCATACGGGGAAAGGAGGCCCGCCTGGTCTTTGATGGCAATCGAATCGGCGCCCAGATCGCGCAGTATCTTGGCTTTCTCCACAAAATAGGCAATGTTGTAGACTGGCCCGCCGAGCCGCGGTTGGGTCAGAGAGTAGCACACAGCGCCCTGGAAGTGCTTGCCCACCTTTTTAATGGCCTTGGCCGCCCGCTCGATGTTGCGCTCGTCGTTAACCGCGTCAAACACCCGGAAGATATCGATTCCAACCTCGGCGGCCTGCTCCACAAAGGCATCCACCAGATCATCGGCATGGTTGCGATAGGCCACTAGATTCTGCCCGCGCAGCAGCATCTGAAACGGCGTTTTGGGCATGAGTTTCTTCAGGATGCGAGGGCGCTCCCAGGGGTCCTCCCCCAGGAAACGGTGAGATACGTCGAACGTGGCGCCGCCCCACATTTCCACCGAGTAGAAACCACACTTATCGATCTCCTCGGCCAGAAACTCCATGTCCTCCATCCGCATGCGCGTGGCCCAAAGAGACTGATGGGCATCTCGAAGCGTGGTATCGCAAACCTTGACGGGATTGGCTGCCTTGGGCCGGTTTTTGACCCGATCTCCCGTCAAGTCTTTAGCTGCTATCTGGCCGACTCCAACTCCCTTCGTGACACTCATATACTGCTCCTCCTGTCGCTAAAATGGGTTTTTCGAACCAATGCGGGCTCTATGGCCGCTGAAATTGCCGATGCTCTGTTCTTGCCTCGAAGAGGGTTCATTTTCCGGGCATAGCGATATTACCGCGTATCCTGGGAAGACGGGATTTCCGCTTTAGGGAATCTAAGGGACCTCTGATCAGGTGGCGCAGGACTCTTCCTGCCAGTACCTGCCCTCGATCGAGATCGCGGGTTGAAACCCCTATCCTGAGACTGCCAAAGGGATGCCCATAGACTTCCTCCTCGCATTGCCTTATCCGTCCTTCTTGGGGAATAGCTCAGGGAAAGCGGCGCGGCGTCCGAATTCCGACATTCTATCGGGTCCTATAGCCCGGAACAACTGGCCACCACGCAGAAACATGGGATGAATAACATGACGATCAACCACTACATCGATCACGCTGGTTTTCCCGGAGTTGAAGCTGCGCTCAAGAGCAGGACGAATATCCTGAGGCTGTTCCACATGCTCCACGTGACAGCCGAAAGGTTCAAAAACCCTGTCATAACGAACACCGGGCGTCAGATCAGAAACATTCCCTATTCGGCCATCGGCAAGGCGCAACTCGCGGCAATAATTGTCGGTCATGCTGCTCAGCCATGAACTGTTGTTATTGATCAGATATACCACGGGGAGGCGGCATCTGATGGCTGTTTCGATATCAAATCCACCGGCGCCGATCCCTCCATCGCCCATCATCACAAAGACCTGCTTGCCGGGCCGGGCCAATTGAGCTCCGATTCCCATGCCCACTCCATGCCCTATGGTGATCCACTCCCCCGTATCCAGTATCTGCCCGGCAAACTTTGACTCGATCCTCTCTGTGAGGGAAGAGCTTCCCACCAGAGCATCAAAGACAATTGTGGCGCTATCATCCAGAAACTCCACAATCTCCTTGGCCAGAAAAGCGGGGTGAATAGGGCTCGCTGCACTGGTTTTCTCTGCCGCTTTGATCAGCTTCTGGGAGTTGGTGCTCTTAATGCCGGCCACTGTATCGAGCCAGGCTTGTCTTTTTGCAGATTTCACCGATGTGGCTTTAGCGCAATCTATCATTTGCTTCAGGACAGCTTTGGCGTCACCCAGAAGAACCAATTCTGTCGACGAGCCGCAATGGATTTCCTGCTCGCTGTGACATGCCTGGATGAGTTTGGTATGCCGAGTCCACTCACCGAAATTCTCCAGATACCCCAGCGATAAGCCAATTGTCATGGCCACGTCAGCTTTTGCCAGGACATCACCCCTAGCCCGGCCGCCAAATGCCAGGGGGTGGTTTTCGGGAACAGCACCACGGGCCATCCGTCTTGTCATGACAGGGCATTGGACCAGTTCCACGAATTCATTGAGTTCCGGAGAAGCTCCTGACCAGTAGATTTCATCGCCCCCTACAATCACTGGTCTTTCAGCTTCAAGGAGCATCATCACCGCCCGCTCCACTGCCTTGCTATCAGAGCCACCCGGAACAGGAGGCTCATGAAGATACGATTTCTGGTATCCCAGTTGTTCACTCACATCGCGCTGGCTGGCCAGAAAATTCTCCGGAATCTCCACCACTACCGGTCCAGGCGGATACGCAGACGCCTCTATGAACGCTCTCTTCACATGGTGAGCAACGAGGCGTTTCTCCACCACTCTAGTAGTCAGTTTCGCAATACCCTTCAGAGCTTCAGCGGCATAAGATTTGGCCGAGGCCCCTTTCATATCATCAAAGGTGGCATGCTGGGCTACCAATGCAACCACCGGGCTCTTGGCATAGTAGGCTTGCGCAATGCCGCTGGACGCATAGGTATAGCCTGGACCTGCCATGAGCATGCACACACTCGGACGACGCTTGGCCCGGGCATAGGCATCAGCCGCAAATGCGGCGGCCTGCTCGTGACGCATGTTAACCAGCTTCACACCGTTATCAGAGGCACCCGTATACAGAAAGATGACACCACTTCCATACACACCAAAGGCATGCTCCACTCCCTCTTCTTTCAATATGCCGCCGATCACATGCGCAATGCTAGCGGGTTTATCCGTCATATGATCCTACCTCAGTAGCTCCAATTTCCGATATCCGATTTATCCATGTCTCCCTGAAATCAGGCCGGGTTATGGGTGCCGCCGCTTGCTTAGCTCCTCGATCAGAGCCGGAATGACCTCATGCAGGTCGCCCACGATCCCGTAATCCGCAATGCCAAATATATCTGCCCTGGGGTCTGTGTTGATGGCCACTATGGTGTTGGAATCCCATATACCTGAGACGTGCTGGATGGCCCCTGAAATGCCGCAAGCGATATAAAGCTCCGGTTTGACCGTTTTGCCGGTCTGGCCGATCATGCGATCTCCCGTGATCCACCCTTCATCGATGGGGTCCTTGGTGGTTCCTATCTCAGCACCTAATGCTTCGGCGAGTTGATGAATCACGGCAAACTTCTCCGCCGAACCCACACCCATCCCAGCACCGACGATGATCCGGGCTTCCTCAAGCTTTGCTCCTTTCTTGCTCTCCTTAACCCTCTTTACGGTCTTCACCGGCATATCAGAGGCTTCCAGACGCACGGGAACACGGATGATCTGGCCTTTGCGTTTGGTATCTTTTTCCAGCGCCCGCATCACGCCCGGCCTAACGGTAGCCATTTGCGGCCTAGCCTGGGCGCAAACGAAAGTATACATCATGCTCGCCCCGTAGCCGGGCTTGGTGCTCAACAGCAGGCCACTCTCTTTTTCGATGGCCAGTTCAGTGCAATCCGCAGTGAGACCGGTCCCCAATCTCTTGGCTACTCTGGGGGCCAAGTCCCTGCCGATTTCGGTAGCGCCGAGGAGCAGTATCTCCGGTTTGGATTCCAGAACCTGCTTGACAATTACAGCCGTGCAGGCATCCGTTCGGTAGTTGCCCAGTTGGGGATCATCGGCAAGATACACTTTATCAGCGCCGCAATAGATCAATTCCTGAGCCAAATTTTCGATCTGCGATCCCAGTAAAACTGCCGAGAGCTGTGTGTTTAGAATGCTGGCCAAGTCGCGCCCTTTTCCTAGCAACTCTAGGGATACAGCGCTCAACCAACCGTCTATCTGCTCGGCAAAAACCCATACGCCATGATATTCGTTGCAGCTCATCTCTTCCTCCTGGTCAAATCAGATGCTTAACTTCAAGCTCTTTCACAAGATTTTGAACCGCATCTTGCGCCGAACCTTTATATATCTTCCCGGACCGTTTCCGCGGCTGGGGCACGAATGCTCTGGTCATCTTGGTCAATGAGCCCTCAAGACCGATTTTGTTCTTATCTAAATTGAGATCCGCGGCATTCCAAACCGTGACCTCTCCTTGCCTGCATGCGTCCAGGATGTCGCCGATGGTCGGTTTTCGAGGGGTATTGATCTCCTTGGTGACGGTCACCAGAACCGGCAACTTCGCCTCAACCACCTCATAGCCATCCGAAAGCGATCGCTCCGCCTTAAGGGTTTTCCCCTTGATTTGAAGCTTGCGCACATAGGTGACCTGGGGCAGTTGAAGCTCTTCGGCCAGTTGCGGCCCCACCTGGGCGGTATCGCCATCGGAGGTTTGCTTTCCGCAAAAAATCAGGTCAAAGTCTCTCAACTTCCTGACAGCGCCTGCCAGCACGTAAGAAGTAGCCGACGTGTCCGCTCCTGCGAAGGACCGATCGCTCAGCAATATTGCCTTATCCACCCCCATGGCCAAGGATTCCCGCAGCGATTCCTCTGCCTGTGGCGGGCCCATGGTGACGGCGGTTACGCTCCCGCCGTGTTTGGCTTTGAGCAGCAGCGCTTCCTCCAGAGAGTGTTTATCGTCCTGATTGATATCAGAAGGGCACCCTTCCCTCACCAGAGCGCCCGATCGGGGGTCGATGGGGACTTTGGCCGCGCTGGGAACTTGCTTTATGCAGACAATAATCTTCATATCGAGCCTCCCTCAAAACACATCCAAGGGTGATTGAGCCTCTGGTGGATTAGCGGCATGGGGAATCGCCTGCCTCGATCAGCAATTCCCTAGTTCATTAGGGAATTGCTGAATAAGTGGTCATAAAATGTTCTTTAGGGAATTTGTATCACGTGAAATGCAGTTTCAGAAACTCAAATTTGTTGGTTTTCTGTCTTTCCCCCATCTTTTTGAGGGGAGATTTTGTGCTTTCGGGCAGACTATCCCCTCATCAGCAATAAATCCTTGCGAACCAGATACAAGTTGGCCAGAGCCAATAGGCTGAACACCTGAGCGGCATTCTTTGCCAGACCTTTGTGTTTCACCTTCCGATAAACCCATAGATGCTTGATCACCAGAAAGATGTGTTCTCCTTTTGCCCTTGTCCGATGTTGTTCGTGATTCCATTCCCGGTCAATGTCTGTCAGCGGATGCCCTGGGCTACCTTTACGATCAATGTGCCATTCGATCCCCTGGGATTCAAACTCCTGACTCTTTCCAATATTCGAATAAGCCTTGTCACCATAGACGGCTCTTTCCTCCCCGTGGAACAGATCATCCATCACCTGTGAATCATGTACTGTGGCATCGGCTACCACGATGCTGTGAGCCAATCCCCTCCGGGTGTCCGTTCCCACATGGGCCTTCATCCCGAAGTACCACTGATTCCTTTTCTTCGTCTGCTTCATCTCCAGGTCCCGCGTTTGGGTTTCGTTCTTCGTCGAGGGAGGTGCGTTGATAATAGTCGCATCCACAATCGTTCCCTCACGCAACAAGAGCCCTTTGTCTGCCAGATACCCTTTTATCTTCTCGAATATCTTCTCCGTCAGCCCATTCTCTTCCAGGTAATGCCGGAAGTTTAGAATGGTGGTTTCATCCGGTATCACGTCGGCTTCCAGATCGATCCGAGCAAAACGCCTCATCGATTCGATATGATAAAGCGAATCTTCCATTGCCGGATCGGATAATCCGCAGCATCCACTCTGCCGGCATCGGTTGCCGTCCATTCCCTTTCTTCGGATAGCGCTTCCGGACGATCTTCAATAACTCGGCCCAGGGAATCACCTGATCCATCTCTTCCAGAAACTTCTCCCGACGGGTCCTGTTTTTCTTGTTGTCATAGGCCAAGCTGGCAAAAGTGGGTCCACGGTTCATCGGCAGACTCCTTCGAATTGATCTGCCATTATTATCTCATAAGCCCAGACTTATTCGGAGCTTCCCTAGGAAGCTATCGATGCTATCGACATGACCGATATTACCCGTCGAGGACCGCACCCAACTGCTCTCAGATAACGGTGCCGGTTATGTTTTCAGGGGCCTTCAGGGATTACCTACACGCTAGATCAGACGAGACGTATGAAAGCCTTCCCACATGGCGTGCATGATGTTGCGTGGCTGAACACAGTCGCCCACGGCATATAGCTCGGGCACCTTGCCTGCAAGTGCATCGTGAAGCACTGACTGAGGCTTGAAACCCAAGGCCATTACTATAGAATCAGCCTTTAATTCTCTCCTGGAGCCACCAGCGTTAACGATAGCACAGTCCTTGCCAACTTCCAGAAGTCTGGTGTTGAGCATCACCTTTACTTTGCTCTTCTCAACCAATTCCATAAGCCCCATCATGCCATTGGCACTCATCCCCTCTGGTACCAATTGCCCCATCATTTCTACAACAGTCACCTTCCCGCCCTTTCTGGCAAGGTAAGCAGCGGTTTCACAACCAACCAGACCTCCACCAACCACGACCACGGTTGAACCTGTCTCCTTCTTGCCGAGAAGCACATCTAGCGCACTGGCCACATTCTCTGCACCTATGCCTGGGACTTCCGGAACCAGCGGGCTGGCACCGGTGGCGATGATTACCACGTCAGGTTTTGCGTCTAGAATTAGTTCCAGGGTGGCTTCCTTCATAGATTCAACTTTCACACCCAGCTTCCAAACCTGGGTTGAGAGGTAGTCTATCAGAGGCCTGATATCCTGTTTGAAGTCCGGTACAGAGGCTGGTATCAGTTTGCCACCCAACCTAGCTTCCCTCTCCCAGAGAGTCACTTTGTGACCTCTTGAGGCTGCTACTCTAGCCGCCTCCATTCCGCCCGGCCCACCTCCCACTACCAGCACATGTTTGCATTTCTCCACCGGCGTTAGAGTATACTCCCTTTCCAGGCCGGCAGCCGGGTTCACGGAACAGCTAAGATATTTCTTTTCAACCGAGCGGCTGAGGCATCCCTCATTGTCTCCTATGCACGGTTTGATGTCGTCTAGCTTACCATCTCTCACCTTATTTGCCCATTCGGGATCAGCGATTAACGGCCTTCCCAGACCGATGAAATCAGTCTTCCTATCCTGAAGGGCTTTCGCGGCGACTTGCGGGGATCCCAGCTTGCCATCGGCGATGATGGGGATGTTGACCACTTTTTTCACTGCCTCAGACAGGTGAAGCCAACAGGCTTGAGGCTCATACATGAACGGGATGGTGCGATGCCATATTTCGTAGCAGCCGCCGGAAACATGCAGCGCATCAACCCCAGCCTTCTCCAAACGTTCAGCAATCTTCAACCCTTCCTCCAGCTTGCGCCCGCCTTCAATACCGTGGTCAGCCGTGAACTTGTAGATCAGGGGAAAATCCTTTCCGACGGCGGCCCTTGTGGTGCCAATTATCTCCATCGGAAATCTGAGCCTGCCATCAAGGTCACCACCATATTTGTCAGTGCGCTTATTCCAGAGTGGAGTCATGAATTGGTCCATAAGGTAACCGCCATAGCCGTGTATTTCTATACCATCAACCCCGGCTGTTTTTGCCATCCCCGCAGCAATTGTATATGCCTTCACGAGCATCTCTATCTCCGTGATGGTTAGCTGCCGGGTTGTCACACTGGGGTCCCACATACAGGGTACCGCGGAAGCTGAGATGGGTTGAAGAGGATTACCCTGAGTGAAGTTTATCCGCCCGAATCCCGGCGACAACTGAATCACAAGCTTCGCTCCACGGTGGTGCACAGCGTCGCAAAGCTCGTTAAGCCGGCCTACTTGCCGGGGGTCATCGAGCCGGTTTACCGTCTGAGACATGCCAGCTTCCAGAGCCGTGCTGACAGCCACAACTCCGGTTATAATCAGGCCGATACCACCCTTGGCTCGGGCAGCATAGTAATCTATCAGCCTTCGGGAAAAACCCTGGTCCAAATCCAGAAGACCACTGGTACCCATCGGACACATCACTATTCTATTTCTCGTCACCATGTTTCCAATCCTGCCCGATTCAAACAGCTTCATTTGCCCGTCCTCCTCCTAAATCGAGGTACACATGTATCACTGAATCCTGGATAAACATCCTGACCTAAGCTTACCAGCTTCTCACAACCTTTTGACTCCCTCTTCAATCCAGCTTGCTCAGGCTGGGGAGATATTTGTCGTCGTCGATGTTCAACCCACCACCAAGGGACCCCTCGGGATAGTCGACGCAGGCTCCTTCCACGGTGATCATCCCTACACCACCCCTGGCCCGTGCGGCATAATAGGCAATGCTGCGCTCACTGACATACCCTCCCGGTTCATCGTAGCCAGTGTCCATTGGCGCCATCAGAATCCTGTTTCTGAGGGTCATCTCTCCTATGGAAATCAGCTCAAGCTTTGCAAATTTGTGCCCCCTTGGTATTCTGAGCGGAATTTGCCCGCCTGCCAAGTGTGTCCTTGACAAACAAGAACCAGGTTGGTCACATGGCATTCGTTAGTGTCCCTGTGGCATTAGCCAAGACTCTGTGTTGTCCGCTGGATGATCTCGTTTTGCAGCCCGGTGCTCAGGTCCACGAAATGAGCGCTATATCCCGCCACCCTGATGATCAAGTCGCCATGGTTCTCAGGATATTTCTGGGCATGCCTCAAGACCTCGGGACTGACCACGTTAAACTGTATATGCCAGCATCCCAAGTCAGCCCAAGTTCTGAGGTATGCGGCAAACAATGCCTTGGAGTTTCCTTCGAGGAAACTGGGCGAGAACTTCTGGTTCAGCAGCATGGAGTATTTTGGGTTTACCTTGCCTGCCGATTTAAGTACGGCTGTCGGTCCATTCGTGTCTCTCCCACGCATCGGGGATATGCTGCCGTCGGCAAACGACTCATCCGATTTTCTTCCATCAGGAGTGGCCAGCGCTCCGATGCTCCACGGAAAGTACATCGAGGCAGAGCTCCCTTCCACAGTAAACATGAATCCGGATTCGGTGCGAAAGCGCTCGACAGCATATTGCTCGCGATTGCAGACTTCCCGTGCTATCAAGTCAACATAATCGTCGTCATTCCCGAACTTCGGCGCCTTCCTCAGCTTCTTGAACAATTCATCCTTGCCCTTGAAGTTGTTTTTCCAGGCATCGATCACCTCTGCCATGCTGACGGTATTTTCGTCAAATACGAGCTTCTTGATGGCCGCCAGCGAATCGATGACGTTCATCTGGCCGGCCGTATGAATGGTGGGCAGGGAATGGTAGAATTCGTCCATGCAATCCTGGCCTCGCTCAACGCAATCGTCTGTCAAAGCAGACATGAGGGGCCGTTGAAGAGTCCGCCTGTAGAGGGCACAGGCCAGGGCTTCGACCTTCGCGACATGCTTGATTTGATATACCCACTGGGCTTCATAAGCGTCCAGCACCTCGTCGAACGATTGGAACGTGGTGGGGTCAGGGATAACAAGCCCCAGTTGAATCCCGGTTGTCATGCTCTTGCCCTGGTTCATGGCGATTTCCAGGACCTTGGGCAGGAGGAGCGCAGCAGCTACTCCATGAGTTTTCTGCATGGCTTTACCCGGGATTATCGGTTGGAGACATCCGCCGGATGTCCAATTCCGCGCATCTCTGAGCGGAATTCCCCTGTTGACCAGATAGGGAATGACCACGCTGTCATTGATGAACGCGGGATGGCCGATGCCGGTTCGTATCATGTCTATCGCCCTGCTGATCAGCTCCGGGTTTATAGTGGGATGGTATCTCAGCACGATACTGGGCTGGGTTGCCTGAATAGCCTCACAGGCATCGATGATCAAGAAGGACATCTCGTTGGTTGCATCGTCACCGTCCGGGGTGATGCCACCGATATTGATGATCTGATACAGGCTGGCACCCTCCTCGCCGCGATGGACTGCCGAGGTTTCTACCTCGCCGATTTCCTCCAGCTTGATCCAAGCACATTCTAGAAGCTCGTGGGCTTCTTCCCGTGTGATCCTGTTGGCCTCGACGTCTCTCTGATAGAACGGGTTCAGCAATACGTCCAATCGACTGCCTTCGCCCTGGCCATGATACTCGATAAATCGGGTGACCATGTGTGTCAGGTACCACGCCTGCAAGGCCTCGTGGAAACTTCGTGGGGGATTACCAGGTATCCAGTCACATATATCAGCGATCTCCAGAAGCTCCTCGCGGCGCTGGGCATTGCGCTCTTTAGACGCCATTTCTCTAGCCAATGCTGCATATCTGCCGGCGAACTTGATCATCGCCAGCAAGGCGATGATCATTGCCTGAAGAGTGTTGAGCTTATCAATGTATTCATCGCCGGAGATACTCCCGTCTTTGAGCTCAGCTCCAAGCTGGCGCAACCTGTTTTCGGCCTTCCCGATGACTCCATTGAGACCCAGATCGAAGAGCGTGTGATAGTTGGGAGACCCCAACCCCTTCTGTGACGACCAATGGGCGGCCCAAGTCATCTCCGTCTTACCCGCCGACCCCAGAACCTTCTTTATCTCATCAGGCAGAATTGAAGACATTCTGTCATCAATGGTTTTTCCTTTCCAGTAGTCGCGAATCTTCCCCCACTCCGCTCTGCCGCGTTCATCCACCATATGCGCAAGATCGGCCTTAATGGCTTTGTCCATATCCTTCCACTGAAGTTCGGGGTGGATGGGCAGACCATAGGGATCGCTGGCGATATTTCCCACGATCAGCTCATCATCGCTGATGTATATGGTCATGTGGCTCAGAATATGATCCAACGCCTTCGCTCTCCGGATGGCCTCAGGCTGTCCCTCGGTGGACTGGTAAGATTCGGTCATCAAACCTGCCGTCTCGAAGCAAATCCTGACCCCCGGCAAATAGGTGAATTGAGTTGTCGATCGATCCAATCCGCCATCTACCCTGTTCACTACCGTGCTCTTGCGAACCCTCTTACTCTTGAGCTTTTGAGCCCTCTCACCGCTGGCAAACCGCGATGACTTCTGTGTACTTGTTGACATCTTGACGACCATGTATTGACCTCCCTTTTTTTGCTCCTGCGTGAGATTTGCGGAACCCTATTAACCCTCTCATTTTTGTACATTGGCAGCCAGAGATTGTATCAACGTAATAGTCGTCTACAGGAGGGAAAATGCGTTTCTGTATATTGTCCCCTAAAAAGGGGCCTGCACTCTTTCTCCTCCAGGAGCCGCGTCTCCGGTGGGTTTTGCTACTCGATCTTCATCCCACGTGCTTGTGCCATCGCCCCATGAATCCCACCTCAGTTCACGACCCTCAAACTCTTTCGCAATGAATTCAGGCAATGCTGGTTTGTACTTGGACGGGTAAGCCCAGTACGTCTGCGGTGGTCCGTAAGGAGGCACAAACTCCAAATTCGTGGTAGGTATGTTCCATTCCACAGGATGCTTGACAGGCCTGCCCGCCTTTGTGGTCCAACAAGGTAAGCTCTGTTCCACCACCCACTCGAACACCCTGCCGAGCTGCAGCATCTTGTCGATGTCAACTCCTACTTCGATCCCCATTTCATCCAGCGCCACAAGGACATCTTCTGTTGAGCTGTTGCCGGTGGCACAAAAGTTAGTATAGGTAGGGCCGGTCCCGATTCCGGGGACACAATCAACTATGTTTGCCGGTTGCCCCCCACCCATTCCCAAAGAGGTTTCCACTATTCTGGCGCCGGCCATGATTGCAGCTACGTTGTTTGCCAAAGCCATGCCCCTGGCTTCGTGGAAATGGGATATCCTGAACTTGACCTCATTGTCGTACTTTCCATACCGATCCACCAGAGTGGACATGTATTCAAAAGCTCTCAGCGGGTTGCATTCCCCGGTGGTGTCGCAAGGGGTAAAGTTACGTATTCCCAGATCAAGGCCACGGTCCATGATCTCAACGACGCTCTTGACGGGAACCGGTCCGGCGAGTGGCGAGCCATAGACGCAGGATATCGCCATATCGATCTCAAAACCGTTCTCCTTGGCAATCCGCACCAACTCCGGGATTTCGCGGAAAAACTCTTCCCTAGTCTTGTTGGCATTCCTCCTGCCATGAAGGTCTTCCGCAGAAATGGTGAATGCCATCAGATGAGGTCCATAGCCGGCTTGTTTCGCTTGAGCGGCTCTGTCAAAAGCTCTCTTGTTCATGCCATAGCATTTCAGCTTGACCTCACCCTTCTGCACCGGCTCCAAACCCCAGACCTTTTTCATAATTTCCTCGGCATCCCTGCTTTGAGGTATCACTTTTGGATGACCGAAGTTTGTCACTTCGATCGTTTTGTATCCTGCTTTTATAAATTGTTCCGCGAACCATAGCTTAGTTTCGGTCGGCACGAATTTCGACATGCTCTGCATTCCATCGCGGAGTAAAACCTCAACCATTTCCACTTTTTGTGGCAGGCGCTTCCTCATATCGGATTTCATCAGATGACCTCCTTGTTTTTGAATTGTTCGATTTCTTCCCAACTAAATCCCCCCCAATCCTGCAATACATTTTCCGTGTGTTGGCCAAATTCGGGGGCGGCCATTCTGACTTTTCCCGGGGTTCTACTAAGCCCAACAGGAACTCCCACCATCTTGATAGGTCCGGCAACAGGATGTTCGAAGTCCACCAGGTACTCGTTGGCAGCCATTTGAGGATCTGCAACCACATCGGCGTAATCGTTTACCGGACCGCAGGGGATATCCACCCCCTCCAGCTTGCGAATCCATTCATCCCTGGGCCGAGTAGCAAAGACATTATCTAGAATAGCAATTAGTTTCTCAGCATTGTCACCGCGGTTATCGATCGAATCAAATCGAGGGTCCTTTTCCAATTGTTCAATATTCAGAACCCCGCAAAAATCAGGCCAGAATCGTTGAGATTGGAGTGCAGCGATAATGATCCACTTCCCATCTCCAGCCTTATAGGTATTCCACAGGGCATTACGGACTCTCCTCCGCTCCATTCTGCCGGGCGCTTTCCCGGAAAAAAGACATCGCTGAAGAGCCAACTGCCCCATGGCTGCCTGGCTTCCCAAAAGAGAAACATCCACTTCCTGGCCAAGCCCGGATCGCTCTCTCTCAAAAAGAGCGATCATGATCCCGTAAGAAAGTGTTATTGCACCTACCCAGTCGGCAACGCCATTGACCTGAACCAGTGGCGGAGGCTCATTGGGATCTCCGCTAACGCTCAACATGCCCCCCCTGCCCTGAGCGATTACGTCAAAAGACGGCTTTTCTCTATCAGGGCCATTTTTACCGAATCCGGTGGCCGAGGCATAGATCAACCGGGGATTAATTGCAGAGAGCGTAGCGTAATCGATGTTCAATCGTTCTGCAACGCCCAGTCGCAGATTTTGCACAAAAACATCGGCCTTCTCCACCAGTCTGTACAAAACCTTCTTCCCCTCTTTCTTCTTGAGGTCCAGAGTGATACCCATTTTGTTGCGATTGTGACACTCAAAATAGGTGTTCAGGATGCTCTGATCGCTCTTCCATACCAGCCCCCTGCCCGGATCGCCTTTCAGTCGGTCTTCGATCTTGACTACATCCGCCCCCATGTCTGCCAGCATCTGAGTCGCCACTGGCCCTTGCTGCCATATAGTAAGATCCAGAACCTTGATGCCTTCAAGAGCCATACTCATCGATACCACTCCCTCAAGCTCGTACACTTCGCTCTGCATTACGTTAATCGTTGTCGGTGTTTCGTCTGAAGATATAGCTTTCATGAACATAGAGTAGCCGCTTGCATCGACTGATTCAACGTCCGGGAAGACTTAGCTGTGCTGTCTGAAAGTACGGGTCCGTATGTAGCCCTCCCGTAAAATAGTACCAGCGAAAAGTGGAGTTCTCAGGCATAATGAAAGAGAGAAAGGAGAGCTCCAGGAATGAAGAGATCAAGGTTTAGCGAGTATCAGATCGTGCGTATCTTGAAGGAAGTAGAGGGTGGGAGGCCTGTCAAGGAGATCAGCCGGGAGCATGGCATCTCGGAGACGACCTATTATAACTGGAAAGCCAAGTATGGCGGAATGGAAGCCTCGGACATCAAAAGGCTGAAGGAACTTGAGGAAGAGAACCGGAAACTGAAGCAATTATATGCTGAGGTAAGCCTTCAGAACCGGGCGCTGAAGGACGCTATCGCAAAAAAACTCTAACGCCGGCGGAGAAACGGGAGCTAGTGGATTTCTTCGGGGAAGATCATGGGATGAGTATTCGGGAGAGTTGTGAAACAGTTGATCTCAGCCGAACGGTATACCGTTCCCAGCCGGACACGGATCGGGATCAACTGGTTATTGATGCTCTTCTGGCCTTGACGGATCAATATCCGACTCGGGGGTTTGACAAGCTCTTCCCCATGCTTCGTCGGCGGGGATATAAATGGAATCACAAGCGTGTGCATCGGATCTATTGCGCCCTGAAACTGAATATGAGACGCAAAGGAAAGCGTCGATTACCGAATCGGTGTCCCGAGCCCTTGAGTGTACCGGACCGCATCAACCAGTGCTGGTCTGCTGATTTCATGAGCGATGCGCTTTGGTACGGGAAACGGTTCCGAACATTCAATCTGACTGATGACTTTAATCGTGAAGCGCTGGCGATCGAGGTGGATATCAGCCTGGGAGCACGGCGAATCGTGCGAGTGCTTGATCGGGTGGCATCTGATCGAGTTTATCCGGCAAAACTGAGGGTGGATAATGGTCCTGAACTCACATCGGTTCATATAGCTGCCTGGGCTGAAACTCATGGAGTAGAGCTGATATTCATTGAACCCGGCAAACCAATGCAGAATCGATTCATCGAACGGTTCAACCGCACCTACCGTGAAGAGGTGCTCGACATGTATGTGTTCAACCGGATAAGTGAGGTAAGAAATATCACTGAGAAATGGCTCGTAGGTTACAATGGGGTGCGTCCCCATGAGGCCCTTGGGAATATGCCTCCTGGAGAGTATGCTATGTCACACTGACCTTTGTGGTACCTCCACTTTTGAGTGGTACTAAACCAGGGAGGTTTACACGTACGTGATACAGCCTCAAACATGCCGCATCATTTTGGATGAGGGGGCATGTCGCCCCTGGGCTTTTGGGGTTGTGGAACTGCGAATGAACCGCAGGTTGCAGAAAGGAATCATCTCAGTCTCTCGGCCCATTCGCGTGCCCCCACGCCCGTTCGGTTTCTCTATCCGAGCAATCGCGGACGATCGCCATCCCTTTTGGTCTGTCCTTAAGCTTTTTTTTTGCAGCCAGTGCTGATACTTTTGGCCCGACTGTTTGCCTTTTTGGACATTGTGGGGGGCAGTCGCGAGGGTTATAGTTATAAAAAATCGGATCGCTCAAGATAGAATACCATGATGAGAAAGAGATAGATTCGTTTAATCGCGTGTCTTCAGATCAACCGAATCACAAAAAGTCGAGAGGTCTCATTACGTCTCATAGGAATGGTGTTTTCGTTCAGGCTGCTCATAGTTGTGTTGATGCTTGCCCCCGAATGATGAAGGCCGCCCACGGTCTGGCCCTTATAGATGCTTTAGGGCCAGCGAGATAGATTGCGTCTTCCTGCCCGTCTAGTGTTGGCACAGCGTATTGCAGCCTGATAGATTGCGGGATCGTTCAGATGACACGAGCCGGGAACTCGTTGACAGTTCGATCCTAGATATAGGTGCAGAAGAGAGGTGCAAATATGCCTGAAGTGAACACTCGCCATGCATTGACATATGCCCATCAACTAACACAGGACCAAGGGCTGAGGGTACGAGAGCTGAAGAAGGCAGGCAGGCATATATTTGGCTATATGTGCTGTTCAGTGCCGTTGGAATTATTCACTGCGCTAGACATCGTCCCTTACCGGATTCTGGGAAATATGCACGAACCCATAACCCGGGCCGACGCGCACCTCGAGAACAACATGTGCTCTTTTGTGCGGAGTTGCTTTGATCTGAGCCTGAAGGGTAAGTATGATTTCCTGGATGGCTTGGTCGGTGTCCATAGTTGTGACAGCATCCAACGGGTATACGATGTCTGGAACTATTGCCACGGCTACAAATACAAATACTCACATTTCATTGATATGCCCCATGCCGTAACGTTAGCTTCAAAGGCTTTCTACACGGTACAGCTCGATGTGTTCAAGCATAGCCTGGAGTCCTATGTAGGCCGGACCATGAGCAATGCGGATCTCCGTCGCGCCATCGACCTTCACAACGAGAACCGGAGACTGCTACGGCAGCTCTATGACCTGAGAAAGCAGGACCCCCCTCTCATTTTAGGATCGGAGGTGACGAAGGTGCTGCTGGCAGGTATGTTCCTGCCGATACAGGAATATTCCCAGCTGATCCATGAGGTAACGGCAGTGGTAACCAGCCGCCGCGAGCGGCCTCCCAAGGGAGGGGCGCGCATATTCCTTTACGGCAGCATGATCGATGACACCGCATTGATTGAAATGGTGGAGGGTGCTGGAGCCAATGTGGTCATTGACGATTGCTGTACAGGAACCAGGACTTTTTGGCAGAATGTGGAGATCACTCCTAACCCCCTCGATGGGTTGACCGTACGGTATCTCGATGGGATACCGTGCCCACGTACTTTCAGAGACCTCACTGGATCTCACGAGGACGATATTGAAAACCGCTTCCGCTACATTGGGGAATTCATTCACGATTTCGGGGTAGATGCTGTCATCCTATCCATAATACGTTTTTGCGATGTGCACGAGTTGGATGCGCCGGATGTACGGGATTACCTGCGGAATCGCGGTTTGCCGGTTCTGCACCTGACGGATGCCTACGATTCAGGCGCCAGCGGCCAGTTGAGAACTAGAGTACAGGCATTTCTGGAAATGGCGGGCATGAAAGGAGGGGCTTAAGAAGATGCTCCAAGATTCAATGGAACAACGCGTCCCCCAAAAAATAAAAACAACCGCCGTCAAGTCCACGATAGCGGCCAACACGGTATACGGCCGTTACCTGAAGAAGATGTATGTCCGGGCGGCTGAAAGCACCCAGCGGGGAGGCCACGTCGCCTGGGTGATGGCGGCCAACCTGGCTGATGAGATACTGACTGCTATGGATGTGGTCCGCATATACCCGGAAAACTACGCGGGCATATGCGCCGCGAAAAAGGCTGCCCAACCATTCCTTGAGGCAGCGGACTCAGAGGGTTTCTCTAACGTCATCTGCGGATATGCGCGGACCGCAATCGGCTATGGGCAGATGCGGCGAGAGATGGGCATAATACCACCCACTGCTCCGGACGGGGGTATGCCGAATCCGACGATGCTGGTTGGCAGGACGACATCCTGCGATGTCGGCTACAAATGGTTCCAAGCCCAGAGACGCTACGAAGACGTGCCTATCCATGTGATCGACGTGGTGATACCACCGATGGCCGCTAACCTAGAAGCTGTGCTCCCCTCTTATGTGGTTTACCAAACTGAGGGACTTCGGGCCCTTATCGCTTTTGTTGAAACAGTCACCGGGCGCAAGATGGATTGCGA
>JAQTRE010000052.1 GCA_028711995.1 Dehalococcoidia bacterium
AATGCGCGCCCCGTTCGCTCCGCCGCGCTTGTCGGAGCCACGGAACGTGGATGCCGACGCCCAGGCCGTTGAGACCAGTTGGGAGATGGACAGGCCTAAGGCGAGTATCTTGCCCTTGAGACCCGCGATGTCCTGCGCATCGATCAGCTCATGATCGACTGCGGGCACCGGGTCTTGCCAGATCAGTTCCTCTGCCGGGACCTCTGGGCCGAGATAGCGCGAGCGGGGACCCATGTCGCGGTGGGTCAGCTTGAACCACACCCGGGCGAAGGCGTTCTCGAATTCCTTGGGGTTTTGCTGATAGCGCCGCGCGATCGGCTCGTAGATCGGGTCGAAGCGAAGGGAGAGGTCCGCCGTGGTCATCATCGGCCGGTGCTTCTTCGACGGGTCGTGCGCGTCAACCACCATGCCCTCTTCGGCCACGTCCTTGGCCAGCCACTGATGCGCGCCGGCCGGGCTCTTGCCCAACTCCCACTCGTATTTGAACAGCACGTTCAGATAGCCCATATCCCATTTAATCGGGTTCGGTTTCCAGGCGCCCTCGATGCCGCTGCTGATCGTATCGCCGCCTTTGCCGCTGCCGAAGCTGCTCTTCCAGCCAAGTCCCTGCTCCTCGATGGGGGCAGCCTCAGGTTCCGGACCGACAAGCTTCGCATCGCCCGCGCCATGACATTTGCCGAAGGTGTGCCCGCCGGCGACGAGCGCGACAGTCTCTTCATCGTTCATCGCCATGCGTGCGAAGGTCTCCCGAACGTCACGGCCGGAGGCGACCGGATTCGGGCTGCCGTTCGGCCCTTCCGGGTTCACGTAGATCAGGCCCATCTGCACCGCGGCGAGAGGATTCTCAAGTTCTCGGTCACCTTCATAGCGTTTGTCGCCAAGCCAGTCGGTCTCAGAACCCCAGTAAATGTCCTCTTGCGGCTCCCAGACATCCTCACGCCCGCCGCCGAAACCAAAGGTCTTAAATCCCATCGAGTCAAGCGCGCAGTTGCCGGCGAGGATCATGAGGTCGGCCCAGGAGATCCTGCTGCCGTATTTCTGCTTGATCGGCCAGAGCAGCCGGCGCGCCTTGTCCAGGTTCACATTATCCGGCCAGCTGTTCAGCGGCGCAAAGCGTTGGGTGCCACGCCCCGCGCCCCCACGGCCGTCGCCCATGCGGTAGGTGCCTGCGCTGTGCCATGCCATCCGGATGAAGAACGGCCCGTAGTGACCGTAATCGGCCGGCCACCAATCCTGCGAGTCAGTCATCAGCGCATAGAGGTCCCTTTTGAGGGCCTCCAGATCGAGTTTCTTGAATTCCTCAGCGTAGTTGAATGCCTCGCCCATCGGATTGCTCATGGGAGAGTTCTGATGAAGCATCTTAAGGTTTAACTGGTTCGGCCACCAGTCCCGGATCGACGCGCCACCGCCGGAAATGGGTTTGTTGGCTCTGCCTGTTACCGGGCACTTGCTATCTTCATTCATAATGTTTCCCCCTTTCTTCACTTTGATTCAATATGACTTATTGTTCGTTATCCTTTGCCAGGCAATCCTGACAGATTCCCCGCAACTCCATACATCGGTTTTCGACTCTTCCCCAACCTGTGGTCTCGCTTGGCGCTTGAAGCTCATCGACATCAGGCCAACTGAAATCCTTGATTTTCTTGCATCGCTTGCAAAAAACCCAGATGATGGCGGGGAATCATACCAGTTTCTTGGCGATCCCAGCCACATACCTTCCCTGAAATCGCGCCATGGCCAGTTCATTCTCGCTCGGCTTCCGGCTGCCATCGCCTCCGGCGATGGTGCTGGCTCCGTACGGGCTTCCGCCGCTTATCTCCGCCATCGTCTTCTGACGATCCTCCGAATAAGGCAATCCGACAATCACCATCCCCAGATGCAGCAAGGTAGTATGAAAGCTGGTGATCGTGGTCTCTTGCCCACCGTGTTGCGTGGCAGAAGAAGTGAAAACGCTGCCCACTTTGCCCACAAGAGCATTTTTTGCCCAAAGGCCGCCGGTCTGATCCAGGAAGTTGCGCATCTGGGCGCACATGTTGCCAAAGCGGGTCGGCGTGCCGAAGATAATCGCATCGGCATCCACCAGATCGTTGGGCGTGGCAATGGGAATATGGGCAAAAGCCTGCCGTGCTTTCATAGCGCCGGACTTCTCCAGAATCGCATCCGGAATGATCTCAGGAACCTGCAGGAGCTCCGCCGTCGCTCCCTCCACCTCTCTGACACCCTCAGCCACCGCCTCGGCCATGGTATAGATGTGACCGTACATGCTGTAGAAGATGATTTTCGCTTTCATTTGCTGGTCAACCCCGTGCACTCTCTCCCATCTAAAAACCGCTGATAACCGGATTTGGGTAACTCCCGATCTGGTCGATGACATGCCCCGGCAGGAAATGTCCTGCTCCACTTGATCAGAGGCCCATCTAATGGGCCATCTAATGGGCCCTCTACATGAATCGCTCAAACCTTTCCTTGGGTACCTTGCAGATCGGGCAAACCTCCGGCGGATCATCCCTGGCGCAGAGATAGCCGCACACTTTACACCGCCAGACCGGGTAAGGAAGCTCCGTTGCCGATTCAGGCGCATTTGCCGAATGCTCAGCCTCCTTCTGTGGCTTTCTTTTCTCTGGAGGCGGACGGCGCTCCGGTATGGATTGGGCCACTTTCTCTCCCCGGGCAATCGCCCGGGACACATATAAGGCACAGTAACAAGCTCCGAAATCCGTCAAGTCCGGATCGCGATAGTCGCAGGGGCAGATGATATCCAGGTCCTCATCTTTGCCACCGGAAGCGATTCGACAGGGACAAGACCAATAGCCGTATCTGGCCTCATTGGTGAGCAACCCCCGAATCAAATCCTTGGTGAAGTCAATATCCGGATTCAGATGATATCCACCGGAATCCGCCTCACGCTTGAGCCGCTGGTAGATAGATTCAACCGCTTCTTCCCGAATCTCCATCTCCGCCATTTATGCCAACCTCTTGATCTCGTCTTCCTTGAACCCCACAATGCACCGGTTGTCATCGATTACCATGGTGGGAAATGAGCATGCCGGATTCCATTTACGGACTTCCCCGAGAGCCTCCTCTTTATCGTCGCCCTGGAGAAGGTCCACATCCACATAGTCGTACTCCATCTTCATATCATTGAGCATCGACTTGGTCTTCTTGCACCATCCGCAGGTACTGAGGGTGTAGAGAGTAACATTCCTCTTCTTGCTACCGCTTACATGTTTGATGTGTTCCTTGACTGACATTTCGTTATCCTCCCTCTGCTAGGTTATACAGCAATACTTATAGGTGGAGACGGGGCCGCAAATCAGCCAAACTCCTCGGATCCAGGCAATACATCAGGCAGGGAAATGGCGTTCGACGGGTGGGCTTGAAGCGCGCCGACATTAGGTTCCAGCATTCAGAACCGATCCCAGGCTTTTCCGATTGTGCCATAGCCCCGATGATGTGTTCATAGAGAATCATAGGACTTTCTAGATGCCGAGTGTATCCGTAGGGTCACGTAATTTAGGGGAAAATATCCGCTAGTTTTCCTGGAAACACGCTTCCAACGGCCCCATGCTCCCCCTATATTCGATTCCCTCATCCTGGCGGCATGAAGGACATTTGGAAACAGGAGCCGGGTCATTCCCCCAGACGGCAAATTGCACGCTCATACTGCAAGAGAAGTTTATGCCGCAACCTTTGGCAACTCACGACTTCCCGAGAAGTGACAGAGCCTTATCAACCACTACTTTGGGCGTCAACCCCAGCTTCTCATAGATCACTGCCGCCGGCGCTGAGGCACCAAAGCGAGATATCCCAATAGCAACCCCGTCCAGACCAGTGTATCGTTCCCATCCCAAAGGCGTGCCGGCTTCTATGGAAATACGCGCCCGTATTCCAGGAGGCAGGACTCTATCGCGGTAGTCTTGAGGCTGGGCCTCAAACAGCTCCCACGAAGGCAGGGACACAACCCTTACCGGGATGCCTTTCCCCTTCAACACCTGCCCGGCTTCCAATGCGATGTGAACCTCTGACCCGGTGCCGATTAGGATCACCTGCGGTGATGCTGATGACTCCCAGAGGACATATCCACCCTGTTGCAGGCCGCTTGCCGGAGCCACTTTGGAACGATCCAGCACCGGCAAATCCTGACGGCTCAAAATCAGAGCCGTCGGAGCATGTTCACGCTCCAGGGCCACCCTCCAAGATTCAGCCGTTTCAGCCGCATCGGCAGGGCGCAAGGTTACCAGGTTCGGCACAGATCTCAGCCCAACCAACTGCTCGATGGGCTGGTGGGTCGGGCCATCCTCGCCCACACCAATGGAATCATGGGTGAAAAGGAATATCACCCTGAGCCCCATCAATGCAGCCAATCGCACTGAAGGACGCATGTAGTCATAAAAAACAAGGAAAGTCGCGGTATAGGGAATTATTCCACCATGAAGGGCCATGCCATTAGCAATCGCCCCCATAGCGTGTTCGCGGACGCCGAAGTGCAAGTTGTGGCCGAGATAATTCTCCGGACCAAAGTCGCCCCGGCCTTTCATAAAAGTCTTGTTGGAAGGAGCCAGGTCTGCCGAACCTCCGGTAAGAGTATGAACCTTCGGCGCAACCGAATTGATGACCAGCCCCGATGCTGCACGGGTGGAGACCGGCTTTTGGGAAGAGGCGAACAAATCTCCCAGACCCTGATCCCAACCGGCAGGCAAATCACCTGACAGGTCTTGCTTCAGGTGTCCCGCCGCTTCGGGATATTTGCGGGAGTAGGCTTCCATCCTGCCATCCCAATCCCGCTGCCACTTTTGTCCCCGTTCCAGAGACTGCCGGAAATGGGCCAGCGCCTCCGGCAGGATGGCGAATGGCTCCTCGAAGGGGCACCCCAGATTTTTCTTGGTCAAAAGGATTTCTTTCTCACCCAGCGGCTCGCCGTGGCATGCGGCGGTGTTTGCCTTGTTCGGGCTGCCATAACCGATAATTGTCTTGCAGATGATTAAACTGGGTCGATCCTTCTCCATCTGCGCCTGACGGATAGCGGCATCGATTGCGTCCACATTAACACCGTCGATGGGCCCCGAAACATGCCAGCCATAAGCTTCAAACCGCTTGCCCACATCCTCTCTGAAGGCCAGATCAGTATGGCCCTCGATGGAGATATCGTTGTCGTCATACAGATAGATGAGCTTTCCCAGACGAAGAGTCCCTGCCAGAGAAGCGGCCTCTGAGGCAACACCCTCCATCAGATCGCCATCGGAGACAATGGCGTAGGTATAATGGTCGATGATCTCGTCTCCCGGCTGATTATAGTGCTGAGCCATAATCTTTTCAGCCATGGCCATCCCCACCCCATTGGCAAACCCCTGACCGAGCGGCCCGGTGGTTGCTTCCACACCGGGGGTCAATCCATGCTCAGGATGGCCGGGAGTTCTGCTCTCCCATTGCCGAAAATTCTTGATCTCTTCCAGAGACAGACCATATCCGGTGAGATGCAAGAGAGCATAGAGCATCGCCGAGGCATGTCCCGCCGAAAGGATGAATCGGTCCCGGTTGACCCACCCGGGATCGGCGGGATTGTGCTTCAGAAACCTGTCCCACAACACATAGGCCATCGACGCCATTCCCATCGGCGCACCCGGATGGCCGGAATTGGCCTTCTGAACCGCATCGATGGCCAGACAGCGTATGGTGTTGATGCAGATTTGGTCTATCTTTGACATGATTGCTCTTTGCTCCTCAATTCCATCTGACCATTGGTTGCAGAATCTAGAAGGGCAACCACAAGGGATTGCCCCTACTCGTAACTGGTTTCCCACAATCTCCGATGGGGCTAATCCAGAATCACCTCTTGCTGATATTCCGGCACCATTACATTCCAGCCGGTTTTCTCCTTGAGGAATTCCCCAAACTCTTGAACCACATCGGCATCACCGTGGGTCACAAACACATGCCGAGGCGGTTTTTTGAGTCCCGACAACCATCTGACCAGATCGTCTCTATCCGCATGAGCCGAGAGCCCGCTGACCTGCACCACTTTGGCCTTGACAGGATATATCTGACCCAATATCCGCACCTTCTTGGCTCCATCGAGAATTTCTCTGCCCAGCGTGCCCGCCGCCTGATAACCAACAAACACGATGGTGCTTTCCGGGCGAGTGATATTCGCTACCAGGTGATGCTTTATCCTGCCCCCGGTGATCATCCCGGAACCGGCGATAATAATAGAGGTCCCCTTGATATGATTGATCGCCATCGACTGCTCAACCGATTTCACCATCACCAGGCCCGGAAAATCAAAAGGCGATTTGCCCGCATGGATATATTCCAGAGTCTTCTTATCGAACAGTTCCTCATGATTCTCAAACACCTCGGTCACCTTCACCGCCATCGGGCTATCGACAAAGGTCATCAGATGGGGTATCCGGCGTTGCAGCAAAAGCTCATTCAGATGGTACAGGATCACCTGGGATCGCTCGATGGCAAAGCTGGGGATGATCACGTTGCCTCCGTTTTTGTAGGTCTGGTTGATCACCTCGGCCAGCTCATTAAGTATATTACCGGAAGAATCATGCAGCCGATTACCGTAGGTCGCCTCCACCAGGACGTAATCCGCCTGGTTGAACAAGGTAGGATCCTCCAGAATCGGCTGGTCCCATCTGCCGACATCGCCGGAGAACATGATGGTCCGCTGCTCTGAGCCCTGGCTTATGCAGACTTTCACCATCGCCGAGCCCAGGATGTGCCCCACATCGCAGAATACGGCATCAATGCCCTTCCCGAGGGAGAAAGGCGCATCATATTTTACCGATGAGAACAGCGGCAGGCAATCCTCCACATCGGCTGTGGTATACAGAGGGACTTCGGGATATTTGGCCTTCTTTCCCTCACGCTCATGCCTTTTCTTCTTATATGCCGCGTCTTCTTCCTGTATCTTTGCCGAATCCAGCAGCACGATCTTGGCCAGCTCGCGAGTGGCTGGCGTACAATAGATTTTCCCCTTGAACCCTTCCTTCACCAGAAGCGGCAACCGGCCGGAATGATCCAGATGAACATGCGTCAAAAGAACCGCATCGATAGAAGATGGAGGAACCGGAAAAGACTCCCAGTTTCTGCCCTTCAACTTCCATTCCTGAAACATGCCGCAATCAATCAATATTCTGGAGCCATTCGTCTCCAAAAGATAACAAGACCCGGTCACATTCCGGGCTGCCCCCAAGAATCCCAGCTTAATCTCCATGAACGCCTCCCTCAAAATCCGGCGCTTACCCGCGCAGCGCCCTCTTGCCGACAATCTCGTGTTTGATATACCACCTCTGCACAACCTCAACTACATTTTCCGGAGTATCGCAGATCCTCAGCAAATCCATATCCTCCGGAGACACAAACTTTCTGGCCAGGACCGTTTTCTCCAGCCAATCCAGCAGTCCCTTCCAGTACTCACTCTTGAAAAGTATCACCGGAAAAGGCTTTATCTTCCCCGTTTGCATCAACGTAAGGACTTCACTAAGCTCATCGAGTGTGCCCAATCCGCCGGGGATGATAACAAAGGCCGTGGCATATTTCACCAGCATGACTTTACGAGCGAAAAAATGACGGAAAGATAATGATTTGGTGACATAGGGATTGACGCACTGCTCCTTGGGAAGCTGAATGTTCAATCCGATCGATATGGATTCGGCCTTTGACGCTCCCTTGTTGGCGGCTTCCATAGCGCCGCCTCCACCCCCGGTGATAATGGCAAATCCCAGCTGTCCCAGACGATAGGCGACGTCCTCTACCTCTGCGTACAAGGGGTCCTCACTGTGGAGCCGGGCCGAACCATAAACTGTTACCGCCGGGCCAATATCGGAAAGCTCGTCAAAGCCATCAATGAACTCCCCCATGATACGGAACAAACGCCAGCTTTCCTCCTTGCGCAGATCATTGATTTCATATTCGCCTACCATGAAGTCCTCCTCGATCTATGCAGAACGCTGGAAAAGTCTCACTCAACCCCCGATCGTGGTCGAGGGCAGACCCCATGGCCCCCACTTTTGGGGAGAGTTACCCTCACCTCTTTCTCGACACTCTGCCACAAGCAAAAAGGGGCTTCACCTGCGCCCCCAGTATTGGCAACGATCATCCGTCACGCTCAACGAGCGCAGCAATCGGATGCTTACCATTATAGTTGAAAAGGTCGCACGCTTCTACCTCAAGGATAGAATATAGGAGACAATCACTCTCTCTTCTCCACCAACTCCAGCATCCGGCTGATATCCGTGGTCGGCTGCTGACAACTGAAGTTCTTGCAGACATAAGCTGTTGCCTTACCATCGAGGCTCGTCTGATGTTTCGTGAACCGGGCTAACTGGTGGATTTGAGGCAACGGCTCCTCGGCAGGAATGAAAAGCACAACTTTGTTGGGTATAAACCGCCTCCGCAATGCCTCCAGCATCGTCCGTGTATCGGATGCCTGAGAATCCCCAGCGATGACCACCTCACAGGCATCCCCGAACGAGAAGTCCAGGGCGCACATCAGCTGAGTGTGCCCGCTGGGCGCATTCTCTACCTTGAGCGAGAAGGCTCGGCCGATCTCGGCGGCTCTGGCTTCAAGCTCCGGGTCGGCGGTCATGCGGCCGAGACGCAGCAGATTCAGCATGGCCACAGAGTTGGCGGACGGGATGGCACCATCATAGATTTCTTTGGTGCGGATCAGGAGCGCCTCAGCCTTATCCGAAGTGGCATAGAACCCTCCGTCCTTCCGATCCCAGAAATGCTCCAGAAAATGGGTGTTCAGGTCGAGCGCCGTCTTCAAGTAGCGCACCTCAAAAGTGGCCTCGTAGAGATCGATCAGCCCCCAGATCAGAAAAGCATAGTCCTCGGCATAGGCTGGCAGGGCAGCTTCCCCCTCCCGATACCGATGCAGCAGCGATCCATCCGACACCCGCATCCTCTGAAGGAGGAAATCGGCGGCCCTGCGGGCCGCCTCAGCGTACAGCGGCTCGGCGAACGCCTGCGCCGCCTTGCTCAGCGCGGCAATCATCAACCCATTCCAGTCGGTCAAAACCTTGTCATCCTTATGGGGATGAACTCGCTTTTCACGGTGCAAGAAGAGTTTGACACGGGCCTGTTCAAATCGCCGACCCAAATCCTCTTCCTTCAGGCTCAACGGGGTAGCACATTCCGCCAGGGGCTTCTGCATGTGGAAGATGTTGGAGCCGTTTGGTTTGCCGGTGATCTCCTCGATGAAATTGCCCTTGACGTCGATATCGAACAGCCGTTGGATCAGATCGGCTTCTTCGGCGGCCAAAACTTCCTCAATCTCCTGCTGCCTCCAGAGATAGAACTTACCTTCAACTCCTTCGCTATCGGCATCTTCCGCGGAGTAGAATCCTCCCTCCGGCGACGTCATATCCCGCAAAACATAGGTGAAAATCTGGCGCGCCGTGATCTGGTATTCCTCTTTTCCCGTGGCCTGATAGGCCTCCGTATACGCCATTGCCAGAAGCGCCTGATCATAAAGCATCTTCTCGAAGTGCGGCACCAGCCAGTGCTGATCGGTGGAATATCGATGAAAGCCGAAGCCGATGTGATCATAGATGCCGCCGAGGCGCATGGCCTGAAGAGTGGCTTCCGCCATGTGGAGCGCTTTGGCATCGCCGCTCTTTTTCCAGTATCGAAGCAGGAAGGTCAGATGGTGAGGCGTCGGGAATTTGGGCGCGCCACCGAATCCGCCATACTGGGCATCAAAATTTTTGGACAACTCCCCATAGGCGCGGTTGGAAAGGGACTGTCCCAGATCGCCCCCGGAAGATGTGATGGAAACCTTTTTCAGGGCATTGACCATTGTCTCCGCCGATCTGAGCACATCATTCTTCTGGTTATCCCACACCCGTTTGAAGCGGGGGATCAACTCCATCATTCCGAGCCCCCCCCAGCGGGCCTCCCGGGGGATATAGGTGGCGGCAAAGAAGGGCTTGCCTTCCGGGGTCATGATGATGGTCAGCGGCCACCCGCCTCTGCCGGTAAAGAGCTGGGCAGCGGTCATGTAGACACTATCGATATCCGGGCGCTCCTCCCGGTCCACCTTGACACAAACAAAGGCCTGGTTCAACAACCGGGCCACCTCTGGGTCTTCGAACGATTCGTGCGCCATCACGTGGCACCAGTGGCAGGTGCTGTACCCGATGGAGAGGAAGATGGGCTTATTTTCGTATCGGGCCTTTTGAAAGGCTTCGGGCCCCCAGGGATACCAGTCCACTGGATTTCTGGCGTGCTGAAGCAGATAGGGGCTTTTCTCGAAAACCAGCCGGTTGTGGCCTTCTGGTGGGGTTTCTTCGGTGCGGTTTGTTTCCATCTTCGGATGACCTCCCGCCCTGTTTTTTGTCCGCCTGGGTGCTTACCATTATAGGGTAAAAGGGCGCAGGATACCAGCTTGTTCAATCCCAAGTTCTGTCTAAACCATTCCTCAGAATTTAGAGCGCCAATGTCCTTGACTAAGCAATATGGGTTCTAGTAAGATGGGTGTAAACTGGGTAGGTCGAGGGGGCCAGAGAACTAGATAACAAACTGTTATCTAGTCTATTGAGTCAAACTGATGCAAATTCCTGAGCACTACAAGAATCGAGAACAGGCACTCGTCAAGCATACCCTGCTTAAGCTATATCTTGAGAAACTGTTCATGATCATAGGCCAAAATGAGAGAAGTATTTCTTACGTGGATTGTTTTGCAGGTCCATGGCAAGAAGGCAGCAGCGACCTAGAAGATACCTCTGTGGCAATATCGCTGAATATAATCAAGCGTTGCAAAGAGAGTCTTGCAAGTCGATCCAAAGACGTTCGGTTCAAAGCTCTCTACATCGAAAAGAATCCTGAAGCGTACTCAAAATTGGAATCCTTTGTGAAGCGCGAACAGTGGGAAGGTATTGAAGTCGAAGCCCGGCAAGGTGATTTCTATGAACTGCGCTCGGATATCCGTCAATGGTGTAATGATGATTCTTTCACTTTCTTTTTCGTCGATCCGGCAGGATGGAAAGATGTTGTGGAAATCGACACCCTCAGACCCCTGCTTGAACGACCCAAATCTGAATTCCTCATCAACTTCATGTTTGATTTTATTCGACGCGGCTATCCGCAGGCTACGTTATCCCAACATATGAGACGCATTTTTGGTACAGTTCGTGATATTTCCGCCTTAACACCTGAAGAACGAGAGGAGTATCTGATATCCGCGTACCAGGAAAACCTCAAGCACTCTCTCCCATCCGATGGTCCCACACCGAGATCAACACGAGTAAAAGTCCAGTATCCATTGAAAGACCGTACGATGTATTATCTCGTTTACCTTACTCGCCATCCTCTCGGTATCGTTGAGTTTATGGAGGAGTCGGAGAAAGTCGCCCTGATCCAACGCATTGTACGCGCTGAGGCAAAGCAACAGCACAGAATCGATGAGTCCCATCAAGCAGAGCTATGGTCTGCTAGTGAATTTGAATCAGGAGAGTATGCCAAGACGAACTTGGCTCAAGTCAAAACTTATTGGCTCTCAAAGCTTCCGTATCAACCAAAACGTTTCGGTATTTCAGATCTCGCAGATATGCTTGAGGAAACTGGTTGGTTTATTTCCGATTTCCAAGCAGCATTCAGAGAGCTGCAAAGTGAAAACAAGGCAAAAAACCTTGATGCACGTAGAAACCGGCCAACGAATGTTGTACACTTTCATAAGAAAAATCATCAGGGAGAGTATCTCCAAAAGTTATAGCAATGACACAACAAACAAGTATTGAATGGACAGAACTGAGTTGGAATCCTACAACAGGATGCACCAAAATATCTCCCGGGTGCCAGTACTGTTATGCGGAAACCATGTCCCGTCGTTTGAAGGCAATGGGCCTGAAAGATTACAGGAACGGTTTTTCTCTTACACTTCATCCAGATAGACTGAGCGAACCACTCCGCCGTCGAAAACCAAGCATGTATTTTGTAAATTCGATGAGCGATCTCTTTCACAAGGATGTTCCTGATAGCTTCATCACTGCTGTCGTAGCAACTATATCCCAGGCCTACTGGCATACCTTTCAGATTCTCACTAAAAGAGCCGAAAGAATGGCGGCCTACTTTGCTAATCGCAGAGTTCCTCCGAATCTGTGGCTGGGCGTAACCGTCGAGAATTATGAACACGGAATGCCTCGAATCGAAGACTTACGCCGGATAAATGCAGCGGTTCGCTTCATCTCTATGGAGCCTCTCCTTGAGGATTTAGGATATCTTGATTTGACGGACATCAACTGGGTAATTGTTGGTGGGGAATCTGGGGTCAAAGCACGTCCAATGAGACCTGAATGGGTATTGCGCATAAAAGCACAATGTGATGAGCAAGGTTCCATCTTCTTTTTCAAGCAGTGGGGTCTTTGGGGGCCAGATGGCATAAAACGATCAAAAAAAGCAAATGGCAGACTGCTGCAAGGCCATACTTGGAATGGTATGCCCCAAGCCAAACGGTCTATGGCGCCGGTATAACTGGACTTGTCGACAAGCCTTGGCTTAGCTTCAGGATTCCCAGTCAGAGTAGCTTCAAACCACAGAGCGCTTTGGCTTTCTCTACAGACCCGTTAGATACCTAGCCAGCCTAGCCATAAAACAAGCAAGTGATTTAGTATAGGCTCATCGTGAAGCGGCCAGAACTGGCGAAGGGACAAAGAATACTGCGTCGATTTTCACCCCGAATATCGATATGTTTTCCGGAGAAGATATCCACGAGGCGCTGGCCACAAAAGCAAGGCTCAGTCCCTTAAACCCCTTGACATATCCCCGGTCGGTATATACTATGTAATTACTTTGACAGGCGCTAAACGGAGGCGTTCATGGGCACTGGCACCAGAACACGTATTGTAAAGATCGGCAATTCGCGGGGGATTCGAATTCCCAAACTGCTTCTCGATCAGGCTGAACTCGGCGACGAGATAGAGATCGAGGTGCAAGGGGATCAGTTAGTGATTCGTTCCGTTCGGGGACCGCGCCAGGGATGGGATGAACGGTTCGCCGAAATGGCCAGCCACGGTGATGACCGATTGCTCGATTCTGAAACTGCGAGCCTCAGCACATGGGACAAAGACGAATGGGAATGGTAGTCAAGCGTTTTGACGTCTATCTGGTGAACCTGGACCCCATCATCGGGACAGAGATTCAAAAGACTCGTCCCTGCGTTGTTGTATCCCCTGATGAGATGAATCGACATATCGCTACGGTGATCGTTGCGCCTATGACAACCAAAGGTCGCCGGTATCCCACCCGTATCCCCTGCACATTTGAGGGCAAAGAGGGTCAAATTGTGCTGGACCAAATCCGCACCGTTGACAAATCCCGTCTGGCCAAGAGGCTGGGACGTCTGGTCAAGCCAGATCAGGAGGCCGTACTTGCCGTGCTCGCCGAGATGTTTGCCAAATAGCAGGGAGATTCACTCAGGAGGCAACTCATGGAACTGAAGCTGATCGCAATCGAAAAGCCGGAAGACCTCAATTTCATCCTGGGGCAAACGCACTTTATCAAGAGCGTGGAAGATATCCATGAGGCGCTGGTGCAAGCCGTGCCGGGGATCAAGTTCGGGCTGGCATTCTGCGAAGCCAGCGGCCCCACGCTGGTGAGGACTTCGGGAACAGACCCTCAACTGGTGAACATGGCCGGGAAGAACGCTCTGGCTATCGGGGCGGGCCATTCCTTCATCATCATGCTCGGGGCCGGGTACTTCCCCCTTAATGTGCTCAATTCCATCAAAATGGTGCCGGAGGTCTGCCGCATCTTCTGCGCCACGGCCAATCCCACCCAGGTAGTAATCGCCCAGAGCGAGCAGGGGCGGGGAATCCTGGGCGTCATCGATGGGTTCAGCGCCAAAAGCATTGAAACCCCGGCCGACGTGACGCACCGCAAGGAGTTCTTGCGAAAGATCGGCTATAAGCTCTAACAGGCTGTTGAAAAAGCCTGCTAAGGAAGCCCCGTATCTGGTTTGGATAGAATCAAGAAGAACCTGTCATGGTACGGTATAACACTGCTTTTTCGCGAACGACACAGTCAGACGAGTTGTTGTCGCAGTGTTAAACGCCCCCTGCGGATTTGCGTTCCCCCCCTTTGGCAAAGAGGGGGGAACGCAAACTATCTCCTGGTCCCCCCTCCCGCAAGGGGAGGGGGGACTTACCTCTCCTTCGCTGGGGAAGGATAGGTGCGGGTGATCATCACGCGATCTTCTTCCTCCGCATGAGCAACAATCCTATTACACACAGAACCACCACTGCTGCCGCTATCTCCCCGATGAGGGCCCAACTTATCCCTCCTCCATCACCACTCGCAACAGGAGTTGCCTCATTCCCAACCGGGTCGGTCCCTGTCACAGCAGGAGTTGTGGTATTTCCGGTAGCACCACTACCCTTCACCTCCAGCGTCTGTGCCAGGCTGGTAGCATAAGGCTTGTCATCCAGCTTCAACCGAAGTTTGTAGCTATAAGTTCCATCCACCCAGCCATTGGAAGGAATATACTTGTAACTCAGTCCTACTCGGCCAACATCAAGCGGGCTCAATTCGGCCAGAGAAACTTCTTCCAGCGGAGCCTGATCAACGCTCACTTCAAGGATGACTTCCGCTTTATCCACACGCTGATACAGGTTCTTCACCGTGTAGACGATCTGGACAAACACCAGTTTGCTGGTGTCCTTTTGAGTGTTGGGAACAACGCCGAATCCTTCAAAGTACACCGTCGCCCCTGAGAGAGTCACCACTTTTTTATCATTGGCCGCCACCGTGAAGTTTTCCTCAGCCACCTTCTGACCGCCAATAAAGCTCGCGGCGTTGAAACTACCCGGCGCTACCTTGGCCTCCAGAGTTCCCGTCTCACTGTAGGCCACCTCTCGGGTCTGTCCCTCCACAACTCGGGAGAGGCGAATCGTAGCCGCTATGGGTTGTCCTTCCGGGCTTACCGCCTGCACTGAAACCAGGGCGGATTGGCCGAGCACCACCAACTTGGCACTCTGCGAAGCTGCACCAGCAAGTTGAATGCCGCTGACACCCTCTCTGTAGTACTCAGCGGCCACGCTGACCTCATACTCACCGGGGGTGGCATCTTGAGTCACCTCCACTCCCGCCAGCACTTGCTGCTGACCGTTGGGTGGGATGGTGAAGTTATCCTCAGACAGGATGATATTGACCCCCAGAGGAGCATTGGTGGTCATCTTGACTTTGAGATACTCGCTGCCGGTATTGAAAACGACCACATTAATGCTGGGGCCGCTGACCGATGAACCCTGTGGTATCTCAAAGGCCTGCTGGGAAAAGCTGCCCGAAAGAGCCACTCCCCCAGCAGCCTCAACCGCCCCCAGCCCCAGCAAAACTGCCAGCAGCAGGATCAGGCCGATGACGGGAGCAACTTTCCTGCTCCACGCCATCAGCGGAAAACTCCAGTTTAATGTATCCATTTTTCCTCCTTACGCGTTAGTGGAAATCGTATAGGTTACAGTGCCTGAGTATGTACTGGCGATGAATATCGGGGCAATCCTCAGCCACAGTGCATTATCAGCAAGTGTTTCCCCACCCCCATCGGTCTGCGTCGCGGTTCTGAGCTGAACGCCCACCGTAGTCACTTGCCTGGCATTAGCGATAAAGGAGAATACATCCGTTACGGTGGTGCTAGCAGAGACCGTCTTCAGTGAAAAGTGGTTGGCGAGAGTGGCGCTGCCATCGGCGTCGAAGCAGGCCATATCAAAACCAGGCGTCCAGTTCGACGACTGCACTCCTGCCTGGTAAACGCAGTTAGCGACGTAGTTCACGGAGATGCCGTTCTTCTCGTTGACATTAAAGGCAAAGCCGCTATCCACCATGAACGAACCGGGCGAGATATTGGCAGCGAAGGCCGCCGTCGGCAACACCAGGGCCACCAACAGAGTCAGGGCTGCCGCCAGGATAGTGACCTTCTTCATTATTGTTCTTCTTATCATAGGGACCCTGCCCTTCCTCCCCCAAGCTTGGGGGAGGAAGGGGAATCTGGGGGACATCCCCAGATTCCCCGCAGGAAGTATCCTGCATCACTTAATCAGAGACTCTTAAGTGCCCGCCCCCTCAACTATGGCATAGGTAATTGTGCCGGTGTATGTGGCACTCGGGAATGCCGTAGCCAGTTTCAAATACAGGGCATTGGTATCTACGTGGTTCCCGGCCTCATCGGTCTGAGTGAGGCCAGTTGCCGTTGTAGTGCCGGCCTCAGTTACCAGCACCGCGCTGCCCATCGTATCGGTAGGATACGCCATCAGTGAGAACTGATTGGCATCACTGCAGCTCCCGTCCTCATCCAACGTCGCATCCCCCAAAGTGCCGCTTGTAGTCCATGTGTCAGTAGAAGCCGTCGCCGTATGGTAAGTAACCGTTAGAGACGTAGTCTACTGAGAGATCGGTCTTGGCGCTGCCGGTTCCGCCGAAATCGGTCCCCGGAGCCATGTCGGTCCAGGTTACGGTGCTGGAATTCACCGCGGTTTCACCATACCAGTTGATGCCTTTTTTCACATTAGAACTGGCATCGCTGTACCATATTGAAGCTGCCTCTGTGCCGCTATTTTCCACATAGCCATACAGGGCAAATCCCGCATTGGCCAGAACGCCGCCCGCACTCTGACTAGCCACCTTTCCCGGGATGAAGGCGAACTTATAGGTGCCGGAAGTTGCACTAGTCGTTGGCTGAGAGCAATCGAGGCTTACAATCGACCCGCTACTCCCCGAACCTCCATCGAAAGTCCATGTGGGTGATCCGCTGCCTGCATCCGAGCACGTGAGAACTATTTCAGTCTGGGTGCTTCCGGTGTCGGTGTGTATGTCACCAGAACCCGTGCTGCCGCCTGCATAGTACTTGAGGATAACCTCGACGGTTGACAGGTCAGCCAGGGTATTGGCGTCACCGACGACCGCCTTCACATAGTACTCAACCTGCGGCGTCATGGTGGTTACAGGTATGGTCAAGTCTGCATCGGAGTAGACCTCCATGGCTTCCGATGTATTGGTGGTGTAAACAAAAGTCGGCGCAACCTGCACCACCGTAATCGAACCGGCAGAGGGACCTGAAGTTGCAGCCAAAGCCGCAGTCGGCAGCACTATGGCCGCCAGCAGCGTCAGCGCTGCCACCATTGAAACGTACCTGATTGTTTTTTTGTTCAAGTTTCTTTCCTCCTTTTTCTTGTGTTTCCATTCCCTTCTGCATTATCTTTTCGTATTTCAAGTCATAGGCCGCCTCCTATCTATACCAAAGTCTTTATAATTTCAACCCTTAACGGTTGGCAATCACATAGGTGATGGTGCCATCATAGGTGTCATTGCGAAATGTTTGAGCCACCTTCAGCCACAGGGCGTTGGTGGAGACAGTGGTCCCCGCCTCGGGAGTCTGCACGCCGGTTGTGTCTATGTCCACACCGGTTGTCGTCACCAGTGCACCGGGGTAACTATTGGTGGAATTTGCCTCCATCGCAAATCGACCGGCGCTCGAACAGGTGCCGGAATTATCATAGATGGCAGTGGCGACCCCACCACTCCAGGAAGAACTGGAAAGTACCTGCGTCTTGTAGTTGCCGTTAGCGATGAAGGTCACCGAGATACCCGTCTGGTTGTTGACACCCGCGTCGAAACCGCTGCCCAGGGTTACCCCGGTCCAAGTGACGCTGGGCGTGTTAACCGTGACCTCGCCGTACCAGTTCATGCTGGGCGGCGTTGGATCATAATTATAGCCGGTCAGGCCCCCGTTATCGGTGACTTTGGCGGTCACTTGCCATTTGCCGCTGCCAGATGTGGCTGTGGCCACCTTGCCCGGTGTGAAATGGAAGGTGAAATCGCCGGGCAGAGATGCGGGTGAAGTGCACGAACCCAGCACCCAGGTGGTACCGCTTAACGGTTGAATAGCAAAGCTATCCGTTGCCTGCGTCCATGTGATGATGGCGCAGTTCTGGGTATCGGCGGTTTTGCCGTCGAAAGTGCTCTGCGAGGTATTGGTGCCGCTGCTATCGTACCAGAGCTTCAGAACCAGCGTGTTCAGGGCAGTCTTGCCCTGGGAATGACTGATGTTGACGGTCACGGTGTATGGAAGCAACGGCGTTATGGCCGTATCCGTCAAGTTGACATTGTTAACCACCGGAGAACTGTAACGTTCGCCAATGGCAAAATCCCCGAAACCGGCCTCGCCTGTAATGCTGGTTTGTGTGGTGGTTGGTGTGCCGCTAACTGTCGCCGATGACCATGTGCTGGAGCTGTATGAATTAACGATAAAGGTTGAAGGAGTGGCGGCACCATCCACGTCCACCGAGGGATAATTGAAGGTGGCACCATATGTGGCGGCAAATCCGCCTCCGATGGTCAGGGCCCAGTAACGGTTGACGCTTTTGGTGGCATCTATCTGAGAGGCGGCGATATTCGGATGATCGCCAGCGGTGGTATGGGCTGTCAGATTGCCCGCAGAGGTTACGTTCATCGAGGCCAGCGCTACCGGCGTATAGCTGACCGCACCACCGATAGTGAAAGTGAAGGATTGGCCGCTGCCGGTATTGAACGCCTTCCGCAGATTGCCGTTAACGTAGCTGGATGATCCGCCGCCGGAGATTGACCCGCCGGAAGCGATTATCAAAGTATTGGCCCCGGTGGTGATTTTACCGCTGGCCAGGGTGAGCGTGCCGCTGACTGTCGGGCTGTTATTGAGCGTCACTCCGTTAGTATTATTGATGGTGAGATTGTTCAGGGTCGCCACGCTGCCGGGAATGTTGACTCCCGTTGAGCTGCCGCCAAAAACCAGGCTTGACGACGAAGTGGTGGATAGATTGGCAGGAGTCCCGGCGATGGTCGGACCATTGAGCGTGAGCGTGTTGGCGCCTACTGCGAACGCGCCGCTGGTCAGAGTCAAGCCATTGGTGATGGCTACCGATCCGCCCAGGTTGACTCCGCTGGCGTTATCGATGATAATGCCGCCACTGCCACCGAATGTCGCCGGAAACTCGGTGCCCGTGGTTTGAGTAGAGGATCCTTTATATTGCAGTGTCGCTGCCGCCCCGTAGGTTGCGACGGTTCCGGTGGTAGTGGCCGTTCCTTCCCTAGAGAGAATGCCATTAACCGTCGCGCCGGTGGTTGTCTTGGCCCCGCTGCCGGAGAGGGTCAGATCGTGGTAGGGAACTGCCCAAACCGTCTGAGCACCTCCGGAATAATTAACCGTTGCAGAGGTTCCATCGAGAGTTATCGTACTTGTCCCAGTTCCGCTAATGGCCCAGGGAGTAGCGCCGCCTAAATTGAGAGTGCCGCTTTGCCCCCCGGTAGCCATTGTAAAAGCGGAAATATTTTCCGCATCCCCATTGGACGTTGTGATGGAACCGCTGACAGTAGTCGTGCCGAACTGAAGTGCAAATATCCCATTTCTACGTCTATTCTTAGTAGCATAATAAGAGTTGATGTCTATATTGCCCGATATTGTTAGAGTAGCAACGCTGCAGTTAAGTGTATGCGTATACGTTGTGTGATTGCCGATAGATGAGTAAGTAGCACTTCCTACTGCAATATTCGCGATAGAAGCTGATCCTGCGCCCTGAATGGTACCAGTTGTATCAGCATTGGCTAGCTTAGGAATCTCTGAATAAGTCCCGGATCATGCGATAATAGAGGCAGATCAATTCGAAGGAGTCTGCCGATGAATATTGGCCCCACTTTTGCCAGCCTGGCCTATGAGAACAAGAAAAAGAAGACTCGTC